>JAYSWI010000263.1:0-1999 GCA_043718125.1 Flavobacteriales bacterium | reverse complement strand
ACATTTCGCTGCCGTAGTGCCACATTCCGCCAACTATGGCGCATCATTTACCAATTGCACGTTTATGATGCTTAATGGTTTTCCGCCTCCAACTATTTTTAATAATGGCAGAATTATCCTCAACAACATCAACGATGTGAGGTTTGATAGGTGCAGTATTCTAAATTTTATTCCAGCCATTTATGGCCCTACAGGAATAAGAGGTTTGGTTTCAAATGTTTCGCAATTCAAATGGATAGGCAACAACGCATCGAATGTTCAGGGATTTTTGAGAGGCATGGAAATAAGCGGATTTTTTGCTAACCCATCATGCGCCACAGGTGTATTTAATAATGTGGACATTACCTCCAGCCAGTTCAATTGTGTGGTGGGTATATTCCTTACCGGTGCGAATAGTGCGCAAGTAATAGGCAACACTTTTGGTGACGACCCAGCGGGATATTTGGCACCAAGCGATTTGCATTATGGTGTTCAGATCAGAAACAACACTTTGCTAGCCACTACATTTTTGGTGGCCGACAACAATTTTAATTACATCAACACCGCCCCAAACATAGTGGGCACATTCATCAACAACTGCAAAGGCAATAGCAATTACATTTTAAGAAACCAATACACCAATTGCGATTGGGGCATAGATATTTGGAACAGAAACCGCGCAGCAATGGGCAACCAAGGCACTGCTGGCTTGCACTTCGAGTGCAACACTTTTACAACCTGCAGTGGTGATGTAAACATCCAATGCACGAATGCCATCGATTGCTTAACCAACCAGACGGGTGTGGCAGGAGTGCAACAAGATACCTATGGCATAGGTGCAACGTTCAATAACAGCGCAGGAAATAACTTTACTGCTAGCACATTAAACCCCGGCAACGTTTATGAAAATGACGTTCAAGTGCACAACACTACCATGCCGTTTACATATCATTACAACAATGGTGATGTTGCTGCAACCCAAATTGATGCTTTTGGACCTACTGAAATGTCACGCATTACCAATCCAGATGTGCTGACTTATAATTTTGATATTGTTACGCTGTCTGGTCATTTTCCAGCAGCCATTCCTTATTGCGGAAATATAAATTATGTTATTCCGAGCCTTCCCATCATTCAAGATGATTTGGAGTATGCAAGAAATGCCTATCAAGAATTGAAATCAATTTATACAGCACTTGTGGATGGCGGCAATACAGAAGCTTTGGTGGACAATGTACTCTTTGCTCAGTATGCGCAAGCATGGCAGCTATATCAAAGTTTGTTGAGCGAAAGTCCGGCATTGAGCAACGAGGTGATGCTTGCCGCAATACAACAAGAAAATGATTTGCCCGCATCGCTACTCACCATCATATTGGCGTCTAACCCAAGTGCTGCCAAAGATCCCGAGTTGTTGCAAGCACTGGAAGACAGAGCCAATCCGCTGAGTGCATATCAAATGGCACAGATACTCATGGGCCGCAATAGCACCTCCACCAAAGAAATACTTGAGCGTGATTTGGGATTATACCGCGCCAGTATCGACCAATGTTTGATGAATGCCATACGTTATTACTGCGCGAATCCAACTGAAAACGCAATGGCCGAACTTGCCACATTTTTCAGTGCGGAGGACCTATTTGAACACCGCAGAACACTGGCCGAATTACTTATGACTTCCGGTGATTTTGAACAAGGCGAAGCCATGATGCAGAACCTTGCTGAGCACTTCGGGCTGAAGACAAAGGACGATGAGGACTACACCGAATATGCAGCATTGTTATCATTGCACCATGCGGTAATCAACCGTGCAGAGTTGCAATTGACACTGGCCGAAAAGACCTACTTGGAAGATGTATTGGCCACCGACCCATGTGGACTTGGCAATGTCGCTTTGAATTTGTTGGTTGCCTTTGCCGGCTACCAAACACACGACCAACCCGAGTGTTTGGGTACACGCAGTTTACGAATAAGAAACACACAAGAAGAAAAAACAACCGCAATTGTTTATCCCAATCCCGTA
>JAYSWI010000262.1:0-1999 GCA_043718125.1 Flavobacteriales bacterium | reverse complement strand
CAATTCATTTTCGAGTGGGCTAAATGATGGCATTCCGACAAACCAAAACGTATTGTTTGAACATTTTTTTGCAATCAATTCTGGTTGCGATACAAGCCAATGAGTTAACCCTGAATATGTGGCTGATGCAGTGGCGGAAGTATTCGTCTGTAGCTCAAAAAATGTTTTACTTAGGTCGTCCCAAAACGTTAAATACCTTTCTTGTGTGCGACTCAATTTTTCTGCATGAAGGCTCCAATGCTCAATGTATTCTATGTTTCGCAAATTCACAAATAGGGATTTGCTATCCACTTTGTAGAGCAACACATCATTAAAATCGTTAAGTACTGGAGACGCCCAATCACAAAAATTCTCAAAGGATTCTGGAGTATCAACGGCCTTCGAATACGCATCATACAGCGACAAAGTTTGATGCAGATTGGAACTTATTTTTCTGTCACTCAACCATTGTATTAGTTCTGGCATTACCAAAAATTGAGGTGCCCAAAAGGCTGTCTCAATAGTTTCATGCAAATATTTTTTAAAGAATAATTTGGTTCTGTTGGCTGGAAGCACAACAATCACATTCGAAAAATCATGTCCATGTTGGGCCAGCATTTTCTGAACAACCTCTTCCAAATATTTTTTTTGAATCACCTTCATTTGTCGCAAAGAAACTCTTTGTTTGCAAGCAAATGAATTATCAATTTCCACAATTTAGAAAATTGGCTAACAATAAATCTTTCTACAAAATAGAAAGTGCCTTTGACCTTGTGGAGCTGCAGCAATTGGGTTCTAGGTGGAATAGGTTTGTGTTGAAAGCCAAAATATTGCCGGAGCGTATCCTTATTGATGATATGCTGGCCCTCAGTGATGGCCATTACGTTGAAATACCTGAGCAAGAATTTGAAACGGTGATGTCAGAATGGAAGCAGCAAAAACGTTAAATAACAAGTCACTGTGTATTCTTTAATCAAATACATAATGCAATACGTCCGCAATTTTGAACCGCTATGATTTCAGAGAATATTTCTTTAAAACCTTTCAACACATTTGGCATAGATGCACTTGCTAGATATTTTTCTGCCTTTAGTAGCGTGGACCAACTGAGCGAATTGTTGTCACAAAAATTAGTAAAGGAAAAGTCTAAATTGGTGCTGGGAGGTGGTAGCAATTTGTTGCTCACTGGCAACTTTGATGGTGTCGTTTTGAAAAATGAATTAGCAGGTATTGAAATTCTAAAGGAGGATAGCACAAGTTATTTTGTGCGATCAGGTGCTGGCGAAAATTGGCATTCATTTGTAATGTATTGCATTCGAAATAATTTTTCAGGAGTTGAAAATCTTGCACTCATTCCGGGCCTAGTTGGCGCAAGCCCTATGCAAAACATTGGAGCTTATGGTGTGGAATTGAAAGACGCGTTTCATCAATTGCGCGCAATGAATGTGCATGACCAAACCATTATCACTTTTGAGAAAGAAGCGTGCGATTTTGGATATCGCGAAAGTGTATTTAAACGCAAAGAAAAAAACAATTGGGTAATTCTTGATGTCATTTTCCGATTGAATAAAAGAGCTGTTCTAAAAACCAGTTATGGCGACATTGATGTTGAATTGGACAAAATGAATTTGGATAGAATTACCCTAAAAGATGTGGCGCAGGCGGTTATCAATATCCGATCAATAAAACTTCCAAACCCTGCGGAAATAGGAAATGCAGGTAGCTTTTTTAAAAACCCTGTGGTGTCGAATGAAGTTTATGAAAAAATAAAATTGGCCTATAACAATGCTCCGTGCTACCCCGTGAATGCGCACGAAGTGAAGGTGCCCGCAGGATGGCTCATTGAGAATGCAGGCTGGAAGGGAAAGACATTTGACAATTATGGGGTGCATAAAAATCAAGCATTGGTATTGGTAAATTATGGAGGTGCTTCGGGCAAACAGATTTACAATTTGAGTACTGAAATTATTGAAGACATACAATCCAAATTTGGAATTGAATTGGAACGCGAAGTGAATAT
>JAYSWI010000261.1:0-5714 GCA_043718125.1 Flavobacteriales bacterium | reverse complement strand
GGTTGTACAAACTATACAGCCCGCTGCCGCTGCCATCGGCTATGTTATAGCGCAATGTGGTTATCTGCGCATCGGTCCAGGTGCTGCCGCTGGCACCTGTCACATATACTTGTTGGGCGGTCAGGCCTATTTTCACGCCCACATCATAAGCTGCGGCATAGTCATATTCTGCATTCCATAAGTTGGTGCCGGTGGTTTTATTAATACACATTGTGAGGTAATTAGAACCTGTAGTTCCTTTTAGCACTGCTCCGGTTACGAATACTTGGTTGTTGTTGGCAACAATGTCGGCAGGTGCTGCGCTTAGTGCCAGCGGATCGTTGTGGGTATAGGTCCAAACAATATTTCCGTCAAAAGGATCTAATTTCAAAACAATCCAATTGGTGGCTGCGCTGCCATATTGTGCTGTACCGCATACATAAATGGCATCGGAGGTGAGCCACAGCCCGGTGGCGTAGTCATTCATGTTGTCGGGGCTGTTCCATTCCATTTCGAAAAGGGCTTGGCCATCTTGCTCGTTGCGTTTGGTGATCAGAAAATTGTAATTTCCATCCAATTCATTGTAGGTGTTGCCCACCCCAACCAGCCTTCCTGATGGGTCTAGGGCTGTGGCACTCCAATCCATACTTTGTGCAGGAAAGCCATTTGTTTGTTGCCAACTTTGGTTCACAAGAGTTTGGGAGAAAATAAGGTTTGAATAAAAAACGGCACTCAGAAAGAAAAAAACGATTAGAAAATTAGATGCAAGTGCAGAAGTGTTGGTGTGCTGGTGTGCTGGTGTGCTGGTGTGCTGGTGTGCTGGTGTGCTGGTGTGCTGGTGTGCTGGTGTGCTGGTGTGCTGGTGTGCCATAAGGTATTAGAATTTAAGATTAAGGAAGAACAAACCTATACGCAAATTTTGATTGTGCAAGTTTTGTTCAAATTATTTCTCAGAGCACTACCTATTTCCATACACAAAATGTTTGGGGGCGATGGAAATGATTGTCAAAGAACTCAACCGCTGGTTTTATACTGCACTTACACGGGCGCAGCAGCAGGTTTATTTGTTGGGTTTCGAGGGGAAGCTGTTGGGCTAGCAACTGACAATTGGGCATGTTTGCATTGATTGAAACGCTGGGGATTTTATGTCACTCCTTTATGAATCTCAATGTCACTCTTCCAACTTCACTTTCAACAATAGCCAAATAGAATCCGCTCATCAAATGGCTGGTATCTATTCCGTATTTATTAACTATTACTTCTACTTGTTGGCCTACGGCATTGTAAACTTTCGATTTGCCGGATTGCAAGTGAACTGACTCTGAGAAATACAAAAAGTCGTTGACGGGGTTAGGGTAAATACCAATTCTTAATTGATCGGTTTCAAGCACTGAGTTTGTGGTGTCAATGGTCGCTATAAAATTGTCGTGTAGATCCACAGGAAAAAAATTGAATTCCCCTAGTTGCAATTCCACTCGAAAACTACCAGCGATTCGAAGCTGAGAACCCAATTCAAAAATATGATTTATCACTATTGAAGCATCATCATTTTGCTCTGCTGTTTCAAGATGCCAGACAACATTAAAATTTGAATCCAGCATTAACACAAATCCATTATCGGCATAAGTATCGCTTGATAGGGTAACATTATTTGCAAGGTGTACTGTAGAGCCAAGCGTGCCGCTTATCACCAAATTTTCGCCCATTGCATACATGTCCCATGTCCTATTCTCCGGGGCACAACTAATGGAAATATAATTTTGAATTTCACCTGCATTATTGTATTTGCACAATACGGTCAATATGTCCCCATCAAAAAAGTCGCATTCTTCCAAAATAGCCAGACCAATTCCGGTTGACAGCGTATCGGTATGAAATGAATTGAGCCAATAAATATTTCCAAATTCATCAACAGTTACTTTCTTAGATATAGCGTTGATGGCTGTGGGATTGGTTACTTGTGAAAACGATTTAGACCAAATCTCTTGGCCATTCAAATCATGTTTAAACAAAAAAGAACCAAATGGAACAGATAAATTATTGAAGATCACTCCGGATTGCAAATCACCGGAGGAATAAATGAAATCGTTTTGATCAACAGCCAAATCAGTAATTTCCTCGGTGTAGCTGCCGCCATAGGTTCGAAACCATTGTTCCTCTTCGTTGGTTGATAAACTCAAAAGACAAATATCGAATGGAAAGTCGATGACCATTCCGCCAGGATAACTTATGTAAGTGCTTCCTGCAAAATTTAATGTGTCGCGGCAATAGCCCCCCAAAATGACATCACCTAAAGAATTGGTTGCAATAGATGAAGGATAAAAATTATCAACGCCATGAAACCATTGTGTAATACCAGCAGCGTCTATTTTGGCAACAAAGCCGCTGGTGGTTAAGGCTATCCCATCCAAATTATAATCGGTAGATTGAGACCAGCCGCATAAAAGAACATTATCAAAACTGTCGAAACAAACATCCACAATGTATGCGTTGTTCAAGGTTATAAACTCAACATATTTTGACCAGATAGTTTGATCACTTGCATCTTTTAATAAGATAAGACAACGGTTGTTTAGGTCAGTAAATGTTTCTTGTTCACTTAAAGCCACTGAATCGCCCCGACCAAAAGCCATAAGGTACTTAAGGTCTATTCCCGCTATGGCCGAAATACCTCCATAGCCGTAGGTTTTAATTTGTGTTGTGTTTTCAATGGTTTGGCATAAACTATTAAAATACATCATCGAACAGAATAAGATAATGTAGTTTCTCATTGCTTTAATAATTTAAAAGTTGAGATTCCTTGATCTGACACTACAACAGCCATATACACACCACTGCTAAACGTTCTAACATCAATTCCATAGTTGCTAAATGTTGCATCTACTATTTGACCAACGGCATTATACATAACTGACTGATTGGGAATTAGTCGCAATGTTTTAGAAAAGTATAGGAAATCTTTTGCTGGATTTGGGTAAACATCAAGTTCCAGTTGTACAATCTCATTCACATTTACAACATCATTGTGCAAATGCAAAGTGTAGGCGAAAGACTGGTTTGTATTTGTGTTGCTTGGTAGCCATTGATTGATGTTGGCGCCACCTTCCAATTGTTTTATGTGATACACATAACCTGTAAGGCTAACGCCAGTGTTGGTACCATTTGAGAGGGTAACCTGCTCATCGGCAAAAAGATATTTAACACCTTGCTCTGTATAATAATATTGGAAAGGTGTGCTGGAACTTGACCTTGCCCAAGAGCCAACTATATCATAATTGATGGGTATGTTGTGACTGGCTTGGAAGGTCACTTTATATACATCTACCAAATAAATACCAGCGGCTATGTTTTCAAGATTTTGATTGAGGTGGAGCCATACATTTTGTTCGTACAAAGTGTAAACGCCTCCTTCAAAATTTTCATGTTGCAATAAATAGTTGGGTGCTTCAATTTGGCGCAGTGCTTCTCCTGCCGTCAGCAGTCCCCATCCAGTCGCATCATCATATTCCAATATATTGGGAATATTATTAATACCTCTCTCCCTACAAGTTTTTTCGATAATATTTTCTACATCCTCTGGTGCCAGGTTTTGTATATCTGGATTTATCGTATTGTAATAACTCAACATCAAAGCGGCCACACCTGCAGCATGTGGCGAGGATGCTGATGTTCCGTTGAATTCTTGATAACCCGATACACCAAATCGAGCGTAACAGGAATGTACTTCATCATCATCTCCAGATGCAATGAGATCCATGCCTTTGCCAAAGGATGAAAAATCAACCGCTAAGCCACCGTTTTCACCGTAATATGTGTCGGAAATCTCTATATAATTTTGAGCCGAAGCTCCAACACTGACCGCCCACTCATCATTGTAACATGCTGGATAAACTGCTTGAGAATTGTCCAAATTTCCCCTTGCCGCCACAAATACAACATGGTTTCTATTGGCAAATTTTACTGCTTCGCCCAATTGCATCCAGTTGGAATCTGCTGTGGCCATCAAACGCCAAGGGTATGGTAAATCCACCACGCTTCCCCAACTGTGATTCATAATGTGCAAACCCAATCCAAAATTTAAAGAATCTATTTCTGTTGTTCCTTCCACAATGGATTCGAATGCTGCCTCCTCTGATATGTTAACTCCATGGCTAATCTTTGCATCATAAATTTGAACACCGCTGCTTTTGTTGGTGGTATCCAAGCCTGGAAACGAGCTATCGTCCATTAGTTGTGTTTCAAAATATTTCATATCGCCACCTGCTATTCCTACTATTCCTTTGCCGTTGTTAGTAATACCGCCTATAATGCCAGCCACTGCTGTTGCATGCATTGCGAATATAATTAGGCTATCAATTATTGGTAGTCCATTGTAATAATCATAGCCATACACTTTGCTTGTGCCATCTTGCTTTATGAATTCCTCATGCGCGTGAAAGACACCTAAATCATAAACACCCACCTTTACAAATTCCTCGCCTCTGGCAATACACCAAGCATCATCGGCCTGTATGGAGGCTTCTGGTATTTCATTCGAAAAAATGCTCTTTTGAGCAACAGCTTCTTCATCAAACTGCCATAAAAAGACGAAAGGCGCAAGATCATCACCTTCCAAAGTAATAGCGGGTGTTGTAGTAATACAATTGTCCGTTGTAAAAACATGATTGAGTCCGCAACTTATTACATTGGGAAAAAGGCCGGACATTGCTCCCGCAAGGATGGCCTCGTCTATGTTGTCTGCAAAATCTAAAATAAGGTAGGACCAAAACTCCGGAATCTTTACTGCCTCGCTTCTGCGGCTGGTAGAATATTGCATTGCCGTGGTCATTTTCTTCATCACTTTTATGGCTGTAATATCCTTTTTGTCAACGCCAGTTAGTGTTGCTATTTCATCGCAAACTACCGCGTCAACAAAGGCTTCGAGTTTTCCAAACACTATGTTTTTGTTGTCAATAATAGAAGTGTTGACAACGGCAGGAGAAAAGCGCACAAACAATTCGTTGTTGAAGTGTGTTGCGCTTCCATTTTGCATCACCATTTCATTA
This sequence comes from Flavobacteriales bacterium, assembly GCA_043718125.1. Taxonomy (GTDB): domain Bacteria; phylum Bacteroidota; class Bacteroidia; order Flavobacteriales_D; family Sanyastnellaceae; genus JANNVZ01. The sequence continues at coordinate 690 of JAYSWI010000261.1, read as the reverse complement.
TTTCTATCGTGCGATAGGTATTCAACTGTAAAATATCTTGAGGCGTTATTCATGCTTGTTTTTCCTGACACCATCACTGCATTGGCCGCTGTCACCACTATTTTTTTTCCCACATCATTGTTGCTGTTTTTGTCGAAGGTTTTCATCCAGACTATTTGGCCATCCGCAGTGTATGCGGCTGTTAGCATATCTACACTGTTATTCAAAGTCATTTCTCCTGTCACATATACGCGGTTATTTTTAAAACAAATATCGTGGCCCATTGCATCGGTCGCTGCTTCGCCCGCCATCTGTTCTGTCCAAGCTAAATTGCCTCCCAGATCATAACAAAGCACTTTTAGTTCTCTGTAATTATTTGCGTTGGTAGAATATCCTGTAACATAAACATTGCCTGCCGGGTCCAGGTCAAGAGCATGAGCTACATCGCTATTTCCATAGCCATCATAACTATTTATCCACACCACATTCAGCTCATCATCGAGTTTTATCACCTTCATATCCACCGATGTGCCGCTGTCGTATTTGCCACAGATATAGACATTGCCGGCTGGGTCTATGTGCATGTCGGTGGGCAAATCCATATAGCTGCTGGGGTTGTACAAACTATACAGCCCGCTGCCGCTGCCATCGGCTATGTTATAGCGCAATGTGGTTATCTGCGCATCGGTCCAGGTGCTGCCGCTGGCACCT
>JAYSWI010000027.1:0-2877 GCA_043718125.1 Flavobacteriales bacterium | reverse complement strand
TCGCTGGGTTTGTAATATTCTTCTCCTTCTTTTATCAATTTCTCTCCGTTTAGTTCAAACCAATAATCGGATCCATATTCGCCTGTCATTTTTCCTAGTGGATTCCAGCGGTAGGCTTCAAGCCCTTTTTCATTTAGCGAAATGGTATAGCCCATACCGCGCTCTGCCATTTGACTCCAAGCGGCCTTTTGTGAAAAAGTAAAGCCAAGTCCCAATAAAAAGGTGATGGCCGTAAGTGTCATTGCAATTTTTTGTTTTCCTTTTCTTAGAAACTTCAAAGCTGCTATCAAAGTGAGGCTGGATAGCACAATGAGGATGTTGCTGGTCCATAACATTGATGGAGGATTTATGTGCAGCCACATCAGTTTGCCATAAAGCACTATAAGTGCGCTGGTGATGCCTGCAAACAACATCACCACAGCAAAAATGATGAACCACATCATCATTTTCTTGGTTCGGATTTTTACCTCCGGTGCTAGATCAGCAAATACGTCCAATTTATTTTTACTCATTTTTTTCGAATTTTAGGAGCTACAATTTTGCTTATGAAATTCCAAATTAGAATTTATTTTTCAAAGCACTGTTGGCTGCAATATTTATTTTCTCTTGATTAGGAATTGTTTACTCTATAATTTATCAAGCACATAAAAAAGTTGAACAATTGGCAAATAAAAGAATGAAGTGAACATCACCTTTCGTGCATGTTTTGTTTCGCAATTTCGGAAAAGTAAGTAGCTATACCAAGCCATCAATGCACCTGATAAAACGGCTACAATCATTGCAATATTTCCTACCATTGGATTGCTCAATGGCAAAGCCCATGGCAATAAACTTACTGGTATAAGAAAGGCTGCATATAAAAATATTTGAAAAGCATTGCGTTTGCTTGGCCCGCCACGAAAGGGAAGTAAATCGTAACCGCCACGCTGATAGTCCTCATGTGAAACCCAAGCGATGCTCCAAAAATGAGGAAATTGCCACATAAACTGCATGGCGAAAAGCAAACCTGCCTCTAGACCAAAATTGTTGGTAGCGGCCACATAGCCCAGCATAGGTGGAATTGCTCCTGGAAATGCTCCTACAAAAACGGCCAGACTTGTTTTTCTTTTCAGCGGGGTGTAAAAAAAAACATACAGTACAAATGCCGAAAGACCAAGTATTCCAGATGCTGGATTGATGAATATCCAAAGCAACAATATTCCAATGATAGCAGCCGTCATTGAAATGATGCTTGCCTCCATGTGGTTCATTCTGCCTGCTGGAATGGGGCGCACCATTGTCCTTTTCATCAGTGCATCCCATTTTTTTTCCCATACTTGGTTCATTCCATTGCTGCCACCTGTAAGCAAAAATCCTCCTAAACAGAGTATTGAAATATTGAACCAATCCAGTGCATTGCCTCCCATGAAGAAGCCAAGCAAAGCACTAACAACTACCAATGATGCAAGCCGAAGTTTAAAGAGTGCTGCGATGTCGCGCACTTTGCTTATTAGAATAGATGAATCTGTGGTGGCTATTGTGGATTTCACTTGCACGCAATTTTGATTTGGGCGGGCGAAAGTAATTCGCACTTTGAATGAGGTGGGGACTAAGTTATTGATAGCCTCATTCAATCAGTGATTTTTGGCTTTTTCTTGCCATAAAAATGCAAGGAGTGATGGTCGATGTCAATTCCAAAAATATCTTCCAAAGTGGATTTGATGTTGTGAATGCGGGGGTCGCAAAACTCTAGCACTTCTCCCGTATCGGTAAGTATGATATGGTCGTGTTGTTGATTCTGAAAGGCCTTTTCAAACTGGGCTGTGTTCTGTCCAAATTGATGTTTGCGTACAAGGCTGCATGCCATGAGCAAATCCATTGTGTTATACAGGGTAGCGCGAGAAACCCGATACTTTTTCTCCTTCATTTTGGCATACAATGTTTCAATATCAAAATGGCCTTTGTAGTCGTACACTTCACGTAGAATGGCGTAGCGTTCTGGTGTTTTGCGGTGCAGATTTTTCTCCATGTAAGTAGAGAAAATTGCCTTTACTTTTTCTTGTGTTTCTGTCGATAACATTTAATTTTTACAGTTGCAACAGTTCATTTTTTCCTATAATAAAATCAAGCAAATTCGCTTTCTATTCTGTCCACGGTCAGCACGCCATTTATCGCTTTTAGTTTATCCATCAAAAAATTAAGGTGCATGGTATCGTGCACCAGCACGGTTACTTTTCCTTGGAAGATGCCATCGTTTGCATCGAACGAAATGGAACGCATATTGACGTTCATGTCTGTGCTAATAATGTTGGTGATGCTCTGTACAATTCCTACATCATCAATACCCGAAAACTTAACGCCCACTTCAAACTGAACGGTTTCTTTATTTCTCCATCTTGCTTTGATAACACGATATGCGTATTTGCTCATCAGCTCTTGCGCATTGGGGCAATTGGTGCGATGGATTTTGATGCCTTCGCCAATGGTGATGAAACCAAAAACCTCGTCACCCGGTATGGGACTGCAGCATGGCGCTAGCTTGTAGTCCATCTTTTGTTGTTCATCGCCAATCAAAAGTGTCTCTCCTTTTTGCGGAGTGCTGGTAACTATTTCCGGTCTATGATCTTCCTTTTTTGTTTCAGTCTTTTTTTCAAATTTGAGACGGCCTGCTTCTATTTTGAACTGTTTCAGTTTGCCCAGGTCAAGGCTGCCTTTTGCTATTCTGAAATACAATTCCAGGGCACTATCGGTGTCGAAATGTTTGACAAGTTCATCAATATTTATGCTCAGCCATTCCACCTTGATGTGGGAGAATTTTCGCCTCAACATTTCCTTGCCTTCCTCTGCTATTTGTTTTTTCTCCTCGCGCAGGGCATCTCTTATTTTATGTCGGGCGCT
>JAYSWI010000260.1:0-5735 GCA_043718125.1 Flavobacteriales bacterium | reverse complement strand
CCCTATGATAAGATCCATTGCCTTCATTTCAGGCTTTTCCAAAATTTTTGGGATGTATCCTTTTTCATCCACCACGTCATACACATGCACCTTAGCTGTTAGACCATTTTTCTTCAGGGAGTCGGCTGCCAGCATAGCTCCTCTGTAAAATTGAATGGCTATTTCGCGCAGTTTTTTGTCACGTGTTTCCATTGTATCTTCATAGTTGATATAGAAAGGTAACATCAAAGCGATGTCATATTGCACTTCGAAAATTGGACCTTCTACCAATATTTCTTTACCATATCTTTTGTCAGGAAGATTCGTATCTGGCACTTGCGGCCCAACGTTAGTGGGAATAAAAATGATACTTCCTGCTTTCAATCCTTCCTTCAATCCGCCATTGGCTCCTTCTATATCCTCCACCCTGAGGCTATATTTTTTAGCAATACTGTAGAGTGTTTCACCCTGCAAAACTGTATGTTGTGCGGTGGCTGCAGGTGTTACCGTATCCTTTTCTATTTCTTTTTTTATTGGAATGCGCAAGTCTTGGCCTTTCCTGATGCCGCTTTCTGAGCCGGGGTTGGTGGCTATCAGCTCATTTATATCCACGTCATAAGCATTGGCTATCGAGAATAGAGTTTCTTTCTTTTTTACTTGGTGGATGAGAAAAGTATTGCCCGCATTTATCACCAAAGTATTTCCCTTTATCTGACTTTTTGCAACAGGTATGCGCACCACTTGTCCTTCCTTCAAAACTTGGTCAACTCCGGGATTTACAGCAGATATTTCATTGATATCACATTTGTAAATTTTGGAAATGGCGTAAAGTGTTTGCTTTGGTTCAACGATGTGTATGTAGTAAGCCACACCCATTGATTCTTCTATGCGTGTAGATATTTGTGCGGTGGAGGTGCAGGAAACAAGAAAGGATGCAATACAAAGGAACTGGAGAATTTGAAAATTTGCGAATTTGAAAATGCCGCCAACATCACAACCGATGGAATTATTACTCATTAGATTTTTTATACTATTCCTACTCATTTTTAATAATTGTACCAACTTCATTTTAATTCCCGATATCTATCGGGACAAATTCTCAAATTAATTCATGGAGTTATCACTCCCATTCAATAGTTGCGGGCGGCTTACTACTTATATCATAAACCACTCTATTTATTCCTTTCACTTTGTTGATGATGTCGTTAGAAACCTTGGCAAGAAACTCTTGCGGTAATCTGCTCCAATCCGCTGTCATTCCATCGGTGCTGGATACAGCGCGCAGAGCAATGGTTTGTTCATAGGTTCTTTCATCGCCCATTACGCCAACACTTTGAATGGGCAAAAGTATTGCACCGGCTTGCCATACACTATCGTACAAATTATGTTCTTTTAAACTGCTTATCCATATAGCATCCACTTCTTGCAAAAGGTTCACTTTTTCTGGTGTGATGTCGCCCAGTATTCTTATGCCAAGGCCCGGCCCAGGAAATGGATGTCGGCCTAGAATATTCTGTGGTATTTCGAGCGAGCGGCCTACTCTTCGCACTTCATCTTTGAATAGCAAGCGCAGTGGCTCCACCACATTCAGATTCATAAAGGCGGGCAATCCACCAACATTGTGGTGGCTTTTTATAGTCTGTGATGGGCCGCCACTTATGGATATACTTTCTATTACATCAGGATAAATGGTGCCTTGGCCCAACCATTTTGCATCCGTATATCGTTTACTTTCTTGGTCAAATACTTCAATAAAAATGCGACCAATTGCTTTGCGTTTTGCTTCAGGATCCGTTAAGTGTTTTAGTGCTTCATAAAATTTTTCGCTTGCATTTACGCCTTTTACATTGAGGCCCAACTCGCGATAACTTTCCAAAACTTCGCTGTATTCGTTTTTGCGCAGCAGGCCATTGTCCACAAAAACGCAGCGTAGCTTATCGCCAATTGCTCGATGTATTAGCGTGGCGGCAACAGTAGAATCCACTCCACCACTGAGACCCATTATCACGACATCATTGCCCAATTGCTTTTTGAGCGCAGCCACGGTTTCATCTACGAATGCGCCCGATGTCCAGTCTTGTGCACAGCCACAAATATTCACCGCGAAATTTTTTAGCAGTTGTAATCCATCTGAGGTGTGATAAACTTCCGGATGAAATTGTACCCCAAAAATGTTTTTATTTTTGATGTGAAAACCGGCAAATGCAACATCGGTTGTGGAGCAAATTATTTGGGCGTCATCACCTGCATTTTTTATGGTGTCGCCATGCGACATCCACACTTGCGAGCCCTGCTCAATCTCTGATAATAGTGGGTGCGAAATAATGGTACTCAAATTGGCGCGGCCATATTCCCGATGCGCGCTGCGTATTACTTCTCCGCCATTGTTTTTGGCTATCAACTGTGCTCCATAACAGATTCCTAGCAGGGGTATTTTGTTCGAATAATTGGCAGCATCCATAGCAGGAGCATTTTCTTGATGCACCGAAAAAGGACTGCCAGAAAGAATAACACCTTTGACATTGGCTGTTATTTCAGGGGCTTTGTTCCAAGGATGTATTTCGCAATAAATGTTTAGCTCCCTTATTCTGCGTGCAATCAACTGAGTGACTTGCGAACCGAAATCGAGGATTAGAATGGTCTGGTGCATGGGGGCGAAGTTAGATATTGGTTTGAATAACGGTGGCTTGAATTCATCTTTTTAAACAAAACCTTTGCTGCCTATGTTGTTGTTTCAAATCCAAAAAGCCCTTGCTCTATAGCGGTGCTAAAGGCATAGCCATCCAGTGTGTCACCTCATTAAAGAAGTGGTTGCTGTTGCCCTCGCCTGTCCAGAAGTGTGGGCCGTACTTTTCTTTTCTTTCTGAACCTTCTGGATAAAAGTCCTTTTGAAACTTCAATACAATGACCTGACGCAATTCGAATTCGCCTGTTTTACCGGGTAGAAAAACTTTGTTGCTGGGCACAAAACCCAATACGCGCTGGTCGTGATGGGGGAGGCCTTCGTTGGTTTTTATCCACATTAGTTAAAAGATTTTATATCAATATTTGAGTGCTTATGAGGTTGCTATTATATATGCAGAAAGGTCAGAGACTTGCCTTACTATGATGGACAAGTCAGAGACTTGTCCTTACTATGATGGACAGGTCAGAGACTTGTCCTTACTATGATGGACAAGTCAGAGACTTGTCCTTACGTAGTTGCGTACTTCTGTTTCTATTCTATCTGCTTCTGTTTCTAGCAACGTGGCTTGAGACAAGAGTTTTTCGGTGAAGGTTTTGTCTTTTATTCCACTTGCATTGATGCGCACATTCATCACAGCACCTAGCACAGCGGTTCTCGCGCATAGTGCGCCCACTGCGGCATCCGACATAGATGTTGGATTGCCTTGCTCGGTCATGGCTTGCATTACCTGCATGCTTTCTAATGCCACTTGTGCTGTTTTCAAAGGAATTTCCATAGCATACTTCGAAGCAGATTCTATGGCTGCACTGCGCAATGCCTTTTCTTCATCTGTGTTTTTTGGTAGTCCAAAAGATTCCATTATTTTGTTGAATGCTAGCGTGTCTTCGTCCACCAATTGCAACAATTGTTTTTGATATTTCATGCCTAGAACCGCCCAATTGCTGAACTCTTCCCAACGCTGATCCCAACCACGTTTGTGCGCAGAGAGATTGGCAACCATTGCTCCCAATGATGCACCCAGCGCTCCAACATAAGCACTTATACTGCCACCACCAGGGGCAGGCGATTCGCTTGCTGTTTCATCCGCAAATTGAATCAGATTCATATCCACCAATTTTTTCTTGGTGTTCAATTTTCTATCTATAATGTATTCAATTATTTTTTCATCAGCATTGAATGGAGCAAGGTCATCCAGCCCCAAAGACTTCACTGCGATTTTTATTTTCTCTGTGTCATTTATGCCTAATGATCGCTCTTGCTTTTTCAGAAAATAATCTGCGGCATCCAACAAACTTTGCTTTGGAATAAGTCCTACAAGCTCACTTCCTGTAACACGAATTCCGCGTTCTTGTGCTTTTTTGCAAGCCTCTTCAAAAGCAATATGGACGGGAGCAACGTTGATGTTGGTAAGGTTAAGTGAAAGTTGGGCAATACCATATTCTTCAATAAACCAACCAATGCCCTTCACCGATTTGAGCGTGCCTGCAATTCTTTTTTGCTCTCCATTTTCATCCAGCAATGGCTTGTTGTTGGTATCGGTCAGCACACGCCCGGCTTCGCGAATATCGAATGCAATTGCATTGGCTCTGCGGGTAGATGTAGTATTCAAATTAACGTTGTAAGCCACCAGAAAATCGCGAGCACCAATAGTGGTGATGCCCGACCTTTTCACTGAATCATTTATTTCTGAAGGACCAAAATCAGGCTTCCATTCTTGTGTAGTTATTTTTTCTAGAGCCTCATATTCTCCTTTGCGACAGTTGGCAAGGTTTGCACGCTCAGGTGTTTTTGCAGCGTATTCGTAGAAGTATCCGGGGATGCCCAGCTCCTCCCCTACTCGCTTTCCAAGTTGATGCGCCAATGCAATGCACTCCTCGTCCGTAACTCCGCTTATAGGAACTAGAGGACAAACATCAGTAGCACCTTGCCTTGGATGTTCGCCTTTGTGTGTTCGCATATCAATCATTTCAGCAGCCTTTTTTATGAGCAGAAATGCAGCCTCGCAAACAGCTTCCGGCTCACCTGCGAATGTGACAACCGTGCGGTTGGTACTTGCTCCCGGGTCCACATCCAACAGCATCACTCCAGGCACAGTTTCTACCACAGCAGCGATTGCATTTATTTTTATCTTGTCTCGCCCTTCGGAAATATTAGGAACACACTCAATGATGCGCATAGTCATATTCTTTTTATATAAAAAATGAAGGTGCAAAGAAAGGAAAGCACTCCTGATAATCGCTGTCTGCTCAATTATTATCAAGTGAGTTACTTTATGATTGAAGGCCAAATTGATCGAATCACAATCAACAAATCATATCCGCAAATGTGACTGAGTAACTTCGCCACATGACATCCGTGTTCGCCTCAGAAAAAATAATTGACGTAAAAAAACTAATAGACAATGCCAAAACCATTGTGATAACATCGCACAAGTCGCCCGATGGAGATGCCATTGGCTCCGCACTAGCACTCAATAACGTATTGCTTGCTTTGGGCAAAAAATCTGTTGCCATTCTTCCCGATGAGGCACCCGACTTTTTGAAATGGATGAAAGGCAATAACGACATCATTCTATTCGAAAAAAAAACAACTGAGGCAATCAAAAAAATCAACGAAGCCGACTTGATTTTTTCTTTGGATTACAATCACCTAAGCAGAGTTGGAAAAGAAATGGAAGCTGCCCTTCGTGGTGCATCTGCTAAATTTATAATGATAGACCATCATGAGAAGCCAGAGCCATTTTCCACAGTTACATTCAGCTCTACAGCAGCGTGCAGCACTGCGCAGCTTGTGTATCAATTCGTCCTAGCTTGTGGTTGGAAGCAAGAAATAGACAATGACATTGCAGCTTGCATTTATTGTGGAATTATGACCGACAGCGGCTCGTTTCGGTTTCCAAGTGTCACGGCTGAAACACATATTATTGTTGCTGAACTTATTAGTAATGGCCTTGACCATGCCAGAGTGCATCGCGAGGTTTATGATACCAATTTGCTGGACCGATTAAAATTGGTGGGCTATGCACTGAGCGAAAAATTGGAAGTGCTGCCTGCCGTATCGACAGCTATTG
>JAYSWI010000259.1:0-2006 GCA_043718125.1 Flavobacteriales bacterium | reverse complement strand
CACGGTTGTGTTTCATCACTATGTTTACAATGCCTCCTCCTCCCCCACTGGCATCATACTTCGCCCCTGGGTTGCTTATTACCTCCACACTTTTGATTGCATCGGCAGGTATCTGATCGATGGTCAAAGTGGTGGGGCGGCCATCCACAAAAATCTGCGGGGCAGTATTTCGCATACTCACGTTGCCATCCATATCCACTTGCAGCGATGGCACATTGCGCAGCACATCTTCAGCCGTTCCGCCCGCTGCAATCGGATTTTTCTCTACGTCAAACACACGTTTGTCAAATTCTATTTTGTATGATGGATCACTTCCATCAATTACTACTTCACTGGTGGTAGCAGTGGCCGTTATTTTTATATTACCTAAGTCTTTTTCCGCAGTCTTCAACTCAAAAATTATGTCATAAGGGCTGAATCCAATAAATGTAACAGTCAATTTCAATGGTTGTCGCAATGGAATGTTTTCTATAGAAAAATCTCCATTTGCAGTTGTAAGTGCTCCGCCCAAAACTTTTTTCTCTGCACTCTGCGTGGTATCCGCAGCATTGATTTTATTTTCAAAAACTTGCACAATGGCATATTCCAATTTTTGATTCGAGATACCGTCTATGACTTTGCCATAAACGCGGCCCGATGTAGCAGCTCCACCACCGGGACGTTGTCCAAAGATGCTTTCACTTAACAACAAAACGAAAAATAGGGTGGCAACAAACTTCATAAATTTTAGAATAAATGCAAAGCGACAAATATGTGTCTCACAACTTGGATATGAAGTTGTGATCCATCAATTTGCTGATTCTTTCACAGTTCACAAGTATCTAAAATGAAATCCGAAGAATTCCAATGTTTATAGCAAGAACATTAAACAAACATGTCACCCCTTTTGACACCTGTGTCAAAAGGGTTCTATACATTCCTGTATCATCTTTTCTACAATCATGAGACCCCGCTGGCATTAGCACCATAGAATAATTGATAAACCAATACTTGCGCGAGGGTTGATAAAACCGCTACTTGAAAACTGCGAAAGGATCAGAATCCACTGTTACAGTTGTGCTTCGTGCAAGCATGATGTCTTCATTATTTCTGTTCAGTATAAAAAATGTTAAGCCGTGCAGAAACAATGTTCTCATTTTCACTTTATTTGAAAGCGAGAAAATCTTCGTCACAATTGAAACAACAAAAACCAAGTTAATGAAAAAGCCAATCTTCAAATTGATGTTCCTTCTTTTTATTCCAACTGCACTGCAAGGACAATCAGCGGATAGCACTTCGGGCTCAATCAATGTTTTTCTTAATTGCAACGACTATTGTTATCAAGATTTCATGCGCACACAAATCACATGGGTCAACTTCGTACAGGATCAGTTTGTGGCCGATGTAAATCTCATCATCACAAGCCTTGGTACCGGCAGTGGTGGCAGCAGTTACATGCTTTACTTCAATGGTAAAAATCAATTTGAATCAATGGTTGCCACACTTACTTGTACCACCAATGCCATCAATACCGAAGCGGAAGTGCGAGAGATATTAGCACAAAAAATAAAACTTGGTTTGGTGCGCTATGCCGCCAAAGCAGGAGTGGCAGACCAACTATTGATAAGCAGCACCAATGTGCAAGACATGCAAGATGTGGGCATTGGTAGCAATCCATCGGTAGATCCATACAATGCATGGGTATTTAGAATATCGGCCAATGGAAATGTGGATTTGCAAAAGGTGCAACAGAGCATATCCATAAACGAAAACTTAAGTGCTTCGCAGGTGAAAGAAAAGTTTAAACTCTACCTTAGTATAAGCAGTGATTATTCTGAACAAAGTTTCAATATTGAGTCCACTCCGAAAAGTATTTTGGTAAATTTCACGGAGGATCATTTGGGTTGAGATTGTTAATAAAAATGGGTGTAACTATATGGTTGTCAGTGATGTAATGTTGTGTAATTTGTCCATCTTAGTGCCGTTAAAAATAGAATTTATCAGACATGTTTAAGAAAGCAAAAGGC
>JAYSWI010000258.1:0-2006 GCA_043718125.1 Flavobacteriales bacterium | reverse complement strand
CCATCATCTTTTATACAGCATTGATTAACACAATTCAAGTTAATCATTCACAGCACACCGAAGCGAAGATTGGCCTAAAACAGATACCGATACGGTATCAGCTCATTCAGAGCTTGTCGGAGGATGACCTTTGCGGATCTTCTGTTGTCCGAAAAAAATTCGGAGCTATCAACTTCAGGATGTATTCAATCAAGTCGAACAAATAATTTTCGTTGTAATACCAATTGCAATTTTGAAATAGGATAGCCATTTCTCTCTTTTGAGCGAAGCTCCCTCGGCAGAGAACACAAGAGAGGCGATCAGAAACTATGGCATATTTTGAACTTAGAGTTGAAATATCATTGCCAAACATGATTGACTTTTCCACTAAAAAAAATTTGGTGCTCTTGCGCGGTTTGCCTGGTGCAGGCAAATCAAGTCTTGCGGTATTGTTGAGTGAGAATGGGAAATATCCCATTTTTTCGTTGGATGATTATTTCACCAATGCAAAAGGCGAATATCAATTTGAATTTGATAAAAACCACCTCGCCTACAAGCAATGTGAAGGGCTAACAGAGGCTGCAATGGCTAAGCATGTTGCCAAAATTTTCGTTCACAATACCTTCGTTTATGATTGGGAAATTGAGCCTTTTTTGAAACTGCAAAAAAAATACGGCTACACTTTGTTTGTGCTAACAGTGGAGAATTTTCACAATAATAAAAACACACATGGGGTGAGTGACGAACAGCTTGAAAAAATGGCCATGAAATATGCCATAAAGCTTTTGTGATAGGGCACTTGGACTACTCTTGAAAAAGTTCTTCCACCGCCTTTTTGAGCAAATAAATATCGAGTGGTTTTTCGAGTACTTTAATGACCATTGGATATGCTTCAGCACGCATGATGTCGTTGCGATCGATGGTGCTGCTCAACATGAAAACCGACATTGTCTTTTTCATTTCATCACTCATCGTTTGCATGTATTCCAAACAATCGAAGCCATTGGAAATGGGCATCATAATGTCCAACAATATGATGTTGTGATGAGTTAAAAATTTTGCAGGCTCGTATTTTAATTCATTGAGAAATTTTACACCACCACTGTATGTAAATATGGTTTCAGAAAGTTGTACAATTTGAAGCAATTTGGAATTGACAGCGATGTCTATATCGTTGTCGTCCACTAAATGAAACACTATGTTCATTTGTTGCTTCATCCTCTGTTGGGCACTTCCACTTTAAATTCAGAACCTACGCCTAGGTCGCTTTTCACGTATATTTTTCCTTTCAATTTGCTGATGGCTTCTTGCGCAATGTATAAACCTATTCCTGCTCCTACATTGTTTTCATCGCTTTTTGTAAACATGTTAAAAACATTGGGCAACAATTCTTCTGAAATGCCAATTGCATTGTCAGAAATTGTGAAGACTGTTCGGTCTCGATTAACGACCACTTTTATAGAAATCTGGGCCGATGGTTTATTGACGTCTCTAAATCGAATAGCATTTGAAAGTATATTGCCCAAAGCCATTTTTATTCTGTGTGCATCGGATTTCAGAATGCTACTTTTCGAAATTTGATGGTCGAAAACGATGTTTTCTGCGCCTTCATAGTGCTTATATTTTTCCAACAATTCTTCTATCAAACTGTCCACATTTATTTCCTCCAGCATCTCATCGCTCTTCATGTTCTGATAGTAATGAATGATGTTGGAAACAAAATCATTCAACTTGTCAGCACTGCGCTCAATCATACCGAAGTAATTGGCAGTTTGTTCTTCATTACGTTCCAGCCTGGCAATATTCAGCACTCCTTTTATACTTGTAATAGGTGCTCTCAAATCATGTGAAGCACTATAGACAAATTTTTCAAGCTCGCCCAATGCCTTTTCAAGTTCCAAATTTTTCAACCGCAGTTGCTTTTCGCTATCATATTTTTCAATGCAATTGTCAATACATATTTTGAATTCCACCATGTCCCAGGGTTTCTGCACATACCTGTAAATTTCGCCTGCGTTGATGGCATC
>JAYSWI010000257.1:0-5748 GCA_043718125.1 Flavobacteriales bacterium | reverse complement strand
GCTGTTTTACTCCTTTGTGGGCTAGTACTTTTCTATTTCAAATATGACGGCATCAACCCTATTATCCTAAACTCCTATTTCCCTACAATCCTTTCCTTAGCGGCTTCGCGCCTTTGCGAGGAAATTTGGCTCTCGCAAAGACACGAAGGCGCAAAGATTATTTCTGTGCTTTTACTACTTTACCCCTTTTTTGGCATAGTTCTTTTTATTTCAAACATGGCGGCATTAACACCTAATATCCTACTATCCCATTTACCTATAATCCTACAATCCAATATCGCTACAATCCTTTTCATCACTGCTTCACAATTCGCTCGCTCTCTATTCTTCCATCCTCCAACTCCACACACAATAAATACACTCCATCTGCTAGGTGTGCGAGGTTCCATGTTTGATCTGCGCTATTTACTTTTTCTTGAAATACCACTCTGCCGCAAGTATCCGAAATTTTGATTTTTGAAATTGCGACAATGTTGTTGCTCTTAATGCTAATAAAATCTTCGGTGGGGTTGGGGAAGAAGGTTATTTGTGGATGTATCAATGGATTTTCGTTATTTATTGCTAATAAAACAGAATCAGATGTAATGACACCAAATTGAACACCATCATGAATGTATCCTTCTAAAAGTGAATCGCGACTTGCACTTCCACTTACTTCCAAACCGCCTCCTCCACTATTGGCCCACGAAGAGTATCCCCAATCACGCACCACTCCCAAATTATTTGCATAACTAATTCCAGCATTATTTTCACTAATTGCAAGACAATTAGAATGGTACACACTTAAATCTTCCGGTGTATCCATTCCAAGCGCGATGTTTTGTGGCAAAACGCTTGGTGATTGGAAACATACATTGTAATTATTATTAGTAATAAAATGGACACCCCCAATATTTTCCATACCAATGTTGGCTTGGTGTCCATAGCGAATGCTAATATGATTCATAAACGAATCCACCACCGCCATGAATGAATCATCAATTTCGAATTGTGGATTATCCCTTTGATAAAACTGATGGTTATACAATTCCTCTGGCATCAAAATGCTCTTTAAAAATGTTTTGCTTGATGTCCCTATGGACGATTGATAGGTGTAACCTGCACCAGGTGTCCAATGTATTTTTTGCCGCACAAAATCGAATCCTATACTAACGGAAAGGTCATTAGTTGCAACAGAAGTCAGAGTTAATTTGGAAGTAATATTATCCGAGGAATAATTAAAGGTTCCGGAATTTTGCCTTGATATGTGATATTGCAATACATCACCAATTGTATAGTTGAAAACCGATTCAAAATTTGGAACCAGCGCACCCAAGTCACGCCCTTTTATGCCAATCAAACTAAATGAGTCAACACCATTAAATTGTGTTATGCCATGCTGTTTGCTCAATACCATAGTGATGTTATTATCAAATACTATTGACTTCAACGAATCGGTTTCGCCCAATACCAGAGCCTCCCAAGTATTGTCCACGCTGGCCATTACAGTTTCATTGGCCAACCAACTGCTTCCAGTCGAAGCAAGCGATTTGATTAAATAATTGAATTCATCATCCACAATAAGCCAATCGCCATTGTCATATTTTGTAAGTGATTTACCTCCAAATTGGCTTGCATGTTTTTCATAGAGACAGTTTGTGCAGTTGTATGCAAATTCAGTTTCTATATTGAAACAGGTGTCACAAACTGCGACAATTCTATTCAAATAAAATGTGCTGTCTTGGCCATTTGTATTGAGCGAATCGACTTTGATTGTCGCTGCGATATGCGAACCCCCATTTAAGTTATAGTGAAATCGCTCTGAGTCATTGATCAAATTCCAATTCTGACCAATACATAGACTAGAATTAGTAAGGAAAAATAATAGGAGTGTCGAATTTTTATGTGCTTTCATTTTTTGTGTAAATTTTTACTTTGTAACAACAAATTTCGCTTGAACAAACTGCCCCGTTTCATTCAACACCCGCAGCAAATACGAACCATAAGGCATATCAGCAATATATCAATAGTATGCCTAGCAGAAGGGAGGTCGTCAAAAAAAAATTAATATTTCTGATTGTCATTAGTCGCATAGCCTTTAGTTCTGGACCAATTTAATAGGTTGGGATTTATTGTTCCCATAATGTAAAGATGCAAATAGCTTTCGGATTCCATAAAAAAATGAAAAATATTTTTGGTTTTTTGATGATTGGCGGGAATTTAAATACTTCGATATTCGATATTCCCTCTTCGCTCTTCGCTCTTCCCTTTTCACTCTTCATCTTTCACTGCTTCACAACCTAAAACTCTTGGCCAATCCAACTACTGCTACTACTGTCCATATTATTTCCAGTATGGTGAATGGCACTGACTTGAGCAAAATGCTGCCCCAACAGGCCATGGCACCGCCAAATAAATTGATGATGAAATACACCCGCGAATTGGCTGTGATTATTTGAAATGTTGTAAGCGCAAATGCCAATAGAATGAGCGATACTCCTATGGTGCTTACAAGATCTGTTTGTGTCATTTGTTACTTTATTTAGAATGCAACAATGCGACAACAGGGGCTTCCAACAAGCTGATAATGTTGAAAAACTTTTTTGCTCGATTTCTTTTTGGACATATAAAGAGACATTTTTGAATCCAACAAAAAAAATAGAATGACAGATAGTGAAATAGTAATTCAATTGGAAAATGCTGAAATAAGGCAGAAGGAAAACGTAATTCTAAAGGACGTCAATCTTAAAATAAATGCAGGCGAATTCATTTACCTGATAGGGAAAACAGGAAGCGGGAAAAGCAGTTTGTTAAAGACGCTTTATGCTTTGTTGCCCTTAGCAAAAGGCACGGGTCAATGTTGTGGTTATGATTTAACCAAAATAAAACGCAGTCAAATTCCTTTTTTGCGCAGAAAGCTGGGCATTGTTTTTCAGGATTTCGAATTGCTTACTGATCGCAGTGTAAATGACAATCTTGAATTTGTTCTTTTGGCAACCGGATGGAGCGACAGGAAGGCAATGGAAAGCCGCCAACAAAGCGTCCTAGAACTTGTTGGCCTTGATGGTAAAGGCTATAAAATGCCGCATGAGCTGAGTGGTGGCGAGCAGCAAAGGGTGGCCATTGCACGTGCATTGTTAAATACGCCACAGCTCATTTTGGCCGATGAGCCTACGGGCAATCTGGACCCAACCACAAGTCTTGAGATTTTGAATTTGCTTCTTGCAATAAGTCGCTCTGGCACGGCAGTTATCATGGCCTCGCACGACTATGCGACTATGAAAAAATTCAGCAGCCGTATCATTATTTGTGACAAAGAAGAGCTGCGCGAAACTACCGAAATAGAAAGCATACACGCTTAAGTCATGCACAATCCCAAGGTGAGCATAATCATTCCTGTGCGCAATGCAGAGGCGACTATTGGGGGGTGCATTGACAGTGTTTTGAGTCAAACTTATCAGAACAAAGAACTGATTTTGGTAGATGGCCTTTCGGATGACGAAACGCAAAATATTGTTCAAAAATATATAGGTAAAATAGCTTGCTACTTGCGCGAAAAGGACAATGGTATTTACAACGCCATCAACAAAGGCATAGGGCAGTGTAAAGGCGATTGGATATATATTTTGGGTGCGGATGATTGTTTTGCAGACTTGGAAGTACTGGAAAAAATATTCGCGCTTTTGCATTCTGATGTCGCAATCATTTTCGGAAATGTGAGAAACGAAAACGCTAAAAATCGATTGGTGTCTTCGATACACAAAAGCACTTTTTCTGATATGCTACTTTGGAAAAATACCCTGCATCAGCAAGGTGTTTTTTATCACAAAAGTGTTTTTTCAAACTTCCTTTTTTGCGAAGAATTAAAGGTGCTTGCTGACTATGATTTGCATTTGAAACTGCGGCAAGAAAAATCGAAATTCATTGCATTCGATTGGACAATAGCACACTGCCAAGCACAAGGCTTGTCAAAACAATTCGGATGGAGTCTTTATCGAGAAGAATTAAGGATGAAAAGAAAGCGATTGTCTTGGTGGCTTTTTCTAACTAATATTCCGGTAGTGATGGCAAAATATGTTGCCAAGAATTTGTTCGGATAGTTCTATTTCAAAAAAAAGAATGCTATTCTTTTTCTACTAAAACTGCCTAAGGAATCTTAAGTCATTTTCAAAAAAAAGTCGAAGGTCATCCACTTGATAACGCAGCATGGTGATGCGTTCGATACCCATTCCAAAAGCAAACCCTGAATATTTTTCCGCATCAATTCCGCTCGCAGTTAGGACGTTTGGATCCACCATTCCGCATCCCATTATTTCTAACCATCCAGTGCCTTTTGTGATGCGGTAATCTGCTTCTGAGTTTAGGCCCCAATACACGTCCATCTCGGCACTTGGTTCGGTGAAAGGGAAGTAGGAGGGGCGCAATCTAATTTTTGCTTTTCCAAAAAATTCTTGTGTGAAATATTGAAGGGTCTGTTTCATGTCGGCAAACGAAACTCCCTCATCGATATACAAGCCTTCTATCTGATGAAATTGGCAATGTGCTCTTGCACTAACGGCCTCGTTGCGATATACCCTACCTGGCATTACGATACGCAATGGAGGTTTTTGTTTTTCCATCATGCGCACTTGCACACTGCTGGTATGGGTACGTAAAACCATATTCTTGTGCGGATCGTTTTCATTTTGATTAATGAAAAAAGTGTCCTGCATATCGCGCGCAGGATGTTCTGGTGGAAAATTTAAACCACTGAAAACATGCCAGTCATCTTCTATCTCAGGGCCATCGGCTATTGTAAATCCGATGCGAGAAAAGATATCGAGAATTTCGCCTCTTACAATCGCAAGCGGATGTCTGGTTCCAAGTGGCAATGCACCACTTGGCCTTGATAAATCTTCACTGTTATCAGCCAACGTTTTAGTTGAAGCGTTGCGCAATTGCCACGCATCCAATTTGGTTTGGACAGCAATTTTTAAATTGTTCAACTCCTGCCCAAGTTCTCTTTTTTGCTCTGCACTAACGTTTTTGAAGTTTTCAAACAAATCATTGAGCAAACCTTTTCTGCCTAAATACTTGATTCGAAAAGCCTCCAATGCTTCTGGGGAATCAGCAACGAAATTATTTACATCAATTAGATATGCGTCTATTTTTTCCTTCATCAAAAAAATTTAATTCAAAGCACCTTCTACTTAATTCTTGTAATATGCATTGTAATGTCTTTCAAAGGTCTGTCGCCCGGTCTTGTGCGCTGCGCTGCTATTGAATCTACAATGTTTAATCCCTCAATGACTTCTCCAAAAACGGTGTAGTCCATATCCAACTGCGCAGTACCGCCAATGGTTTTATAGATTTGTTTTTGGGCATCAGTGTATTTGAAACCGGGCATTTTTCCTGCCACCATACTTTCCATTTGTGTGAGTTGCATGTCGGTATGAATGCTTCCTTGCACTATGTAAAATTGGCTTCCACTGCTCTCGCGTTGCGGATTGATTGGCCCACCTTGGCGCGCTGCTGCTAAGGCTCCTTTTTTGTGTATGAAATTGGAGTTAAATTCTGCGGGCACTTTATAGCCAGGACTTCCCATTCCCAGTTGTTTGTCGGCTGTGGCACCTCTGCTGTCGGGGTCACCACCTTGTATCATAAAACTTTTTATACATCGATGAAAAAGCAATGCATCATAATATTTTTTCTCCACCAATTGTAGAAAATTGTCGCGGTGCCACGGTGTTTCGTCATAAAGTTTTACCACCATATTTCCGAAGGGTGTTG
>JAYSWI010000256.1:0-2011 GCA_043718125.1 Flavobacteriales bacterium | reverse complement strand
GCACCTTCAATATTTGATGGAGCCGAAATCGGTATAGCATATAAATAGCTGCACTCAATGCTAGAAAAGCGAATGAAATAAACCACCATCGCTTGTACCAAACTGTTTCTATGTGAATGGGTATTGATAATATTGAATCGCTCCAATTGCTGTATATGTATCGAGCTTTTACTTTAAATACATAATCACCTCCGGCTAGGCTTGAATAGTTGACGGTGGTTGTTTTTTGTGACGAGTTCCATATTTTATCTACGCCTTCTAACATGCATGAATATTCTATGTTTTTATTCTTGCTAAATTCCAATGCAGAGAATGAAAAGGTGAGTGAATTTTGGTCCCAAGGCAATGAAATACTTTTCAAATAATTGGCAACCGATGTTGATTTTGATGGCTCATTGTTTACCAATAATTTGGTAAGAAAAACCGACAATTCCCTTTCGTAAAACTCTAAATTTTTTGATTGAAAATATCCAACACGCGAATCAGTAGGAATATAAATAGTGCCATCACTCCCTATATTAAACGTGCCTATGTTGTCATCTATCATTCCATCGGCTTTTTTGAAAATGCGAATATTTTGGTCTGAAATCCAACGCACCATTCCCTTGCTAGTTGCTATCCAAACCTCGCCATTATCTCCTTTGCAAACTTGATTGCAACCTGTTGATGGCAGCCACTGCTCAGAACTGATTGTTTCGAATATTGTGTTGGGCCGATAGGGATCGAATCGGATAATACCCGCTGTGGATGCACACCATATTCTATCCTCTACAAGGGTTAGATTAAAGATGTTTTCGACACTTGGGAAAGTTGAATTTGTGCTATAGTTGAAGAATTGAAATGCCCTAGTGTGTACATCAAACTTGTATAATCCAACAAGGTGTTGTTGTGCCGAGAAATCGCAAACCAGCCATAAATTTTCATGCTTGTCAAAAATAAATTGATTGAATGATGCCTTGCGCATGAGTGTGTCGCCAGCATTATTTATGATAGGAGGAGGTTCGTAAAATTGGAGACTGCCATTTTCAACCATTGCCAGTTTTGATTCTGCCGCTATCCATATTCTGCCTTTGCTATCTTGGTTCACAGTGCTTATGTACCAGCGCCAATCTCTATTTCTCGGCTCCACCTCGTCATCGCGAAGAAACATTTGGCATTGGCCATTGCGACATTTATACAGTCCTTTCCAACCAACACTGAGCCAGTCATTGCCCTCCTTGTCTTGGTAGAAAAAATTTATGCCTTCGATCTTTTTTTTGTTTTCATCCAACATTTCAGGCATTTTTATTAGGCTGTCTTGTAGCAAATTCCATTGATACAAACCGCTGGATGTTGTCACATAATTCCACTGTGCATTTTTCTCCTTTTGGCCAACAAAAAAATTGATTAGACTAGCATTTTCATCTTTGAATTTTAAGGGCACATCCACTATGTTAAAATGTTTTTCCGAAAAAAAATATTGATATACACCTTGGTCAGTACAAAGCCAAAGTTTGGCCCCGTCAATCAAAAGACTGTTTATATTTCTTGGGGTTAGTTCTTTAAGATTTTCATCCGATGCGTATTGTATCAACCTGTCTTTGTCTATGTTATAGAGCCAAAGTCCATTGTTCTTAAATGTCATCCAAATATATTTTTTATTTGTAAATGAGGCAGATATGTGATGGCACCAACCGCCTTCAAATTGTTCATTTGCGACAATTTGATAGTCGAAATTTTCAGGGTCAATGCAATACATTGATTTCCCAACAGACCATATTTTTTCTTTCCAAAACAACATATTGTGACCAATAAGAAAATGGCCATCGATGTATAAAGTTTTAGTTTTGAAATCATCGCCATCTATACGCACTGGGCCAGCCACGGTTTGCACCCAAGCGTTGTTGTGGCCATCAAAGGCGATATGGAAACAGTGGTTAAATTCCGCTTCAAGCGTGTCACTTTCTGTCTTTATGTACTTCAGAAAATTTCTATTTTCATCCAACACAAACACGCCATAAGTGGAGGTGAT
>JAYSWI010000255.1:0-5757 GCA_043718125.1 Flavobacteriales bacterium | reverse complement strand
GTGTTAGCAGACTCCACCTACAAGCAACAATTCTATTTGGAACTAGACAAAGGCCAACTCTTTCGGACACTGAACAACCCAATAATGGCGCGGCACATCTACAAACATTTAGACGATTGCGAACTGGACTCGCTAGAGCAGTCTGTACTCAACAATTGGTTGGAGGCGGTGGAGGTGGAAATAAGTGTATATAACCAATATTTCGTACTTGGCATATCGCCTGACAGCATCAACTATACGGTGGACACCACAGCTTATGTGCAGCCCGAAAACACAACCACAAGCGACTTCTATTTCGGAGTTTGGATCGACTCGCCTACCTCCGTTTCTTTCGTCAATTGTGGCGGCAATGCAACATACCGCGATATGCTTTTGGCCACCAATCACTTTGCAATTTATCCCAACCCAACACAAGGCAACATCACCTTGCAGGTGGAAGAAATGGGCAGCTATCATCTAAGCATATTAGATGTGGCAGGCAGAAAAGTGCACAGCACCAAACTGAAAATAGAAGAAACAACAACAGTTCAAATTGACCTTGGCGCTACCTTGGCCAAAGGCTCTTATACCGTGGTGTTAGAAAATGAAATGGGTGTTATGTTCACTCGGTTGGTGATAGAATAAAAAGCCTATAATACCATTTCTATTTATGAATTAGTCCGTTTTGCTATGCGCCTCACTTGTGTTCTCTCCGGTGGAGAGAAAATGGCTGGCCTAATTCATAAATAGAAATGGTATAAATTGTTAGTCAAAATGAACTAAACGCTGCCAATACAACATTTGTTCTTTTTGACTCAAATGGGTGATACAGAAGTGCGCTATGGAGAAAGTTTAAACTTTTTTCGTAGCGCTTTTTTATTAATGCTTGTGCGTTTCGATGCACCAAATAATAGGAACTGCACCATTGCGACTCAAAATTCATAATGCTCTGGGCCGCATGGCTTCGTATCTGTTTCTCGCACAGCACTAGCCTAATGCCTTTGTAGCATAGCCTCAATAATTCAAAAGTATCTGTGCATCAACTCGCTTCTTGTGGAAAGAAGCGTAAAGTAATTCTAGTTGAATAAACGATTGTGAAATTTTCGTGCATTCAGTGCCTCCGTGGCAAGCAAAATTGAGTTCGAAGAAATATATATTTCAAATCCCTGTGGTCGAGAAAAATCATTTTTTCAAATCCTTGCCAATCTGTTTAATCCGTTCAATCAGTGTTCCAAAAAAAACATTACCCATTTTCTTATTGTATTGATTTTCATCATCGATTTTTGATTTGGTTTATCGAACAGTCCATGCATTTAAACTTATACTGATTCTTTCGTAGTTTACAAGTATCTATGATGAAATCCGAAGAATTCTAATGTTTATAGCAAGCAAATTATATCCAAACATTGAACCCCGCTGGGGTTCTCTATACATTTCTCTAGCATCTTTTCTACAAACATGACATTCCGCTGGGATTAGCACCAGTATATAATTGATAAACCAATACTTGTGTTAGGGTTTTCAAAACTACTGCTTGCAAACTGCGAAAGAATCAGAAAACTTATTGCCGTAACCTCCAAAAGCATCAGAAACCTAAATCATTTTATCCAGCGCATCAACTCATTCTTCAGCACCAAATCAATTTTTACTTTTTCATTTTTGCTAAAGTCGAAGAGTACTTCGGCATCTGCCGCTTCGGCACATAGTTCATCTTCTTCGTTGTAGATGCGGTGTACCAGTCTGAAGCTGGTGGTGCCGATGTTGGTCACGTTCGTCTTTATGCGCACTTCGCCCGGATAGTGCAGTGGCAGGTTAAATTGACAAGAAACACTCGCCACCATTATCCCAATGTCACTCTTTTCGAATGGGTCGTAAATGCCAATGGTTTCCCAATAGTGAACGCGTGCTGCTTGCACGTACTTCATAATCTGAACATTGTTGACATGCCCAAATAAATCGAGGTCACTCCAATCAATTCTTAAAGTCAATTTGCACGACATGTTTTATTGTTTCAATAGTGTTTTTAATTTTTGCAGTCAAATTTATTCTGATAATTTCCGGGGCCTACATCCTTTCCGGCATCTGTGTTCCCAATAGGTGCATACTTTGTTTTATCAATTTTCCTACCTGTTGCGTTAGCGCAATGCGCAAGTTTTTTAAGGCCTCATTTTCTTCCCTCAACACAGGATTGTCGTGATAGAATGAATTGTATTGGCGCGCAAGTTCGTAACTGTAATGGGCTATATCGGCAGGGTTGTAACCCGCTGCTGCGGCCCTTAGCACAGCGGGCCACTCATATATTTTTTTTATCAAATCAAGTTCAGCTTTTCCTGCAGTCTCAGTTGGGTGCTGCAATTCTGCCGCATTTATTTCTCCTGTCTTCCGAAGTATTGCCAATGCTCTTACATAAGTATATTGAATGAATGGCCCTGTGCTTCCATTGAAATCAATACTTTCTTTCGGGTTGAAAAGCATGTTCTTTTTTGGATCTACTCTTAGCAAAAAATATTTCAGTGCGCACATGCCCACTTTTTCATACAGCATTTCCTTTTCTTCCTCATCCAGCCCTTCCAGTTTGCCTTGTTCATTAGCTACCTCACGAGCTACATTTTTCATTTCGGCCATCATGTCATCAGCATCCACAACTGTTCCTTCGCGCGATTTCATTTTGCCCTCAGGCAATTCCACCATGCCATAGCTGAGGTGATAACAATTGTCCGATTGCGCATATCCAAGTTTTTTCAAAATCTTGAACAACACTTTGAAGTGATATTCCTGCTCGTTGCCAACGGTGTATATCAATGCTGTCAAATCTTGATAATCGCGAAAACGAAGTATGGCTGTGCCGATGTCCTGAGTGATGTACATAGCAGTTCCATCCTTGCGCAACAGGGCCTTTTCATCCAGTCCTTCAGCGGTGAGGTCAATCCAAATTGAACCATCTCCTTTCTTGAAAAATGCGCCATTTGTCACTCCATTTTCTACTTCTGATTTGCCCAACAAATAGGTATCGCTTTCATAATAAAGTTTATCAAAATCAACTCCCATTTTTTGGTAGGTAACATCGAAACCTGCATACACCCAACCATTCATTTTTTGCCATAGTTGATACACTTCCATGTCATGCGCTTCCCATTTTTGTAGCATGGTCTGCGCTGCAAGCATGATGGGTGCATTTGCCTTTGCCTCCTCTTCTTTTTGTCCTTGTGCCACAAGTTCTCGTTGTTCCTTTTTGTATTGTTTGTCAAATTCGACATAGTATTTCCCAACCAGTTTATCGCCTTTCAATCCACTGCTTTCAGGTGTTTCCCCATCTCCATATTTCTGCCAAGCAATCATGCTTTTGCAAATATGGATTCCTCTATCATTGATGATTTGCACTTTGGTCACTTTGTGCCCTACGGCCTTCAGAATTTCTGCAACCGAGTAGCCAAGAAAAATATTTCGAAGGTGGCCCAAGTGCAAAGGCTTGTTGGTATTGGGCGAAGAATATTCGACCATAATATGTGGCTGAGAGTTGGGCTTTGCAAGTCCAAAATTTTCTTCCTTCACACACGAATTGAAAAATTTCATCCAATATTCCTTGCTCATTGAAATATTAAGAAATCCTTTCACCACATTAAACGAGCTTACCTCAGCTACCCTCTCTTTCAAATATTCACCTATTACTTCACCTGTTTTTTCAGGACTTAGTTTGGATATTTTACTCAATGGGAAAACAACCAAAGTGATGTCGCCTTCAAATTCTTTGCGTGTTTGTTGCAGTTGAATTTGTGTGTCGTTAAGGTTTATTTCAAAGATGAATTTACATGCTGCTTTGGTGGCTTCCGATATTATATTTTCAATAAGATTCATGCTAATAATTTGAGAAAAGTAGAGGGTGCTAATCTAGGATAGAGCCTTGTAATGGATTGTGGTCAGAAGTTCAAAAATCAATGAGAACATCAAACAACCTGTCCACCACTTTTCGAACATAGACAAGAAATTGCATAGTCGATTTGGAAAATTTACGCTTTGAGTAAGTAAATATTTAAAGCAAAATTATTCGATGAAACTGGGTGCTTAAATAGAGTCTGTCCATAATGGCCAACTTCATTTTGTTCTCCTTGAAATTCACTCATTCTCTTCGGCATTCGTCTGATTTTATAGTATTCTAGAACCATGCAAATAGAACATTGTGAATAGCACTCGCGAATAAATAGACAGACACTACTACTTGGAAGCGCAGGAAGCGCAAATTGCGCTTTTGCAGATACATAAACAGTATTCTGAGTATATAGACACCGTAACAGTATTCCACCTTGCGAGAATTTGTAAACGCTCCAACACGATTAGCATTCCAGGGCATAGATGATGTGTCCAGAACAATCCAAAACACAAAAATTACACAGAAATTTATGCAACAATGGAGCAATGATATTTTGCATAGGACTCCTTCTACATTTGACCAATGTTAGAT
Source organism: Flavobacteriales bacterium (assembly GCA_043718125.1). Classification (GTDB taxonomy): domain Bacteria; phylum Bacteroidota; class Bacteroidia; order Flavobacteriales_D; family Sanyastnellaceae; genus JANNVZ01. Next base: position 1,319 of record JAYSWI010000255.1, on the reverse strand, counting down.
TTAGATTTTATAAAAAATTCTGTTGACCTGAAAAAGTCAATAGTCGCAAAAACGTTTAAAGGCAATGCATTGGTGGAGCTTGAAAAATTACGGCCCAAAAGTCCTCCAATTTTTCAATTAGAAACCACCAATGTCTGTAATATGAAGTGTGTGATGTGCCCCAGAACAGAGCTGATGGAGCGCAAACATGGCTACATGAGTCTGACTGATTTTGAAAAACTTGTTGAGCAACTCCGTCCACATGAAGATGTAAAGTGGAGTGAGTGGAAGGAATATTCGGAACGAGAATTTCTTGCCAATACGCTGGCTTATGATGAAGACTATTTCTATTTCATGATTTGCGCACAGACGTTGATTCTTCACGGATTTGGAGAACCCATTTTGGACAAATCACTTGGAGAAAAAATAGCCGTGGCGCATCAGCACGGGCTTCCCACATACTTTTCAATGAATCCTGTAAATATCAAGATTGACAAAATGCAAGAGTTTGCTGAAGCAGGCTTGGATTTTCTGAAGTTCAGCCTGGAAGGTTTAGACAACGAAACTCAATTGATGTATCGCAAAGTGGTTGACAAAAATTTTAACGACACGTTGAAAAAGATTTTTGATACCATTGAACTATTCGAAAAGAAAAACTACAAAACCAAAATCATCTTAACTAGATTGAGTTTCAGGCACGACCCTGTTGGCGACAAAGAATATTTGGATTTTTGGAGGGAATATCCTGTGATGGCCTACATAAAAAATCAGCACAACCGTTGGCTATATGAAGAAGAAAAAGCTGAAGACAACACAGCTGAATACATGCAACGATATTGTGAATTTCCGTGGTCATCAGTGTCAGTGTTATATGACGGTACGGTGGTTCCTTGCCCATTAGAATATGAAGGTGAATTGTGTATGGGCAATGTGAAGGAAAACACCTTGGAAGAAATATGGAACAGCAAGAAATACGAAGACTTCAGGCTCATGCACGCGACCGGGAATTTTCCGCAAGGTCATTTTTGCAAATCGAAATGTGATTACCGCCAACTGCATGAATTCACAGAAACCAACCATCGCACTATTTAGAACCGGAGGAATTGGAGACATCATACTCTCTACGGTTTCCATCAACATCATACGTGATTTGATGCCTCATGCGGAAATCATTTGGTTCGGAAGAGAGCCAACCATTTCACTCTTGAAAAATGCGTATCCTGACTTGCGTGTATTTGCAATTGACTCGGAAAATTCTTACAAAAAGAATCTCTCAATTATTAGGCAGTCAACTGTAAAATTGGATGCAATTATTGATCTGCAACACTCAGCCCGCACAT
>JAYSWI010000254.1:0-5761 GCA_043718125.1 Flavobacteriales bacterium | reverse complement strand
TCATCTTTTATACAGCATTGATTAACACAATTCAAGTTAATCATTCACAGCACACCGTAGCGAAGATTGGCCTAAAACAGATACCGATACGGTATTATACCAATTGTAAACTGCGCAAGAATCAGAAAAAAAATGAACAATTCTTAAAAAAGTGTCTAGTTGTTTTGGCTTGAATTGTTTTTGATTGTCTCTGAAACAATCTGTTGACTACCATATAGCCGCAAGTCCTCCTTCAAGGTGAATGTTTCGTTTCCTAAAAAAAGTATTTTTACTTCAGCACCCCTCAAATTTTGATACATTCGCCAAAAATTTCATACTTTTTCATCATTACCCCCCCAAGTAAATTCAACTAAGATGTCAAACACACGTTTTCAAGCATTGTCCGAACTTCATTATCGCCAACCAAATCTTGTGGAGACCACCTCAAAAAAGATTTCAGAATATTTCGGTGCGAATGTTTTTTCAACATGGAAAATGCGCGAGTATTTGACTGATGATGTTTATGCGGAGTTGATGGATTGCATCAACAACGGGACACGAATAAACAGACAAACCGCAGAGCATATTGCCAGTGCCATGAAAGAGTGGGCCATGCAAAATGGTGCTACACACTACACACATTGGTTTCAGCCGCTCACAGGCAGCACTGCTGAAAAGCATGATACATTTTTCAAACCATTGATGGACGGGAGAGCGGTCGAAAAATTTGACGGAAGCCTACTTGTTCAACAAGAACCGGATGCCAGCAGTTTCCCAAGTGGCGGCATCAGAAATACATTCGAAGCCAGGGGCTATACACTTTGGGATCCATCCTCTCCAGCATTTTTAGTGGGTACAACTTTGTGTATCCCTACAATTTTTATTTCATACACCGGCCACGCATTGGATTACAAAATGCCTTTGATGAAAGCTTTGACTGCTGTAACCAATGCCGCAATTCCTGTCTGTCAATTTTTTGACAAAGAAGTGAATAAGGTGGATGTGACACTTGGCTGGGAGCAAGAATATTTCTTAATAGACTCCTCATTATACAATGCGCGACCAGATATTGCGATGACTGGCAGAGCACTATTTGGAGCGCGGCCAGCGAAGGGTCAACAACTGGAAGACCATTATTTCGGTAGCATCCCTGAGCGTGTGATGGCTTTCATGCAAGACTTCGAGCATGAGTCACACTTGCTTGGAATACCAGTAACCACGCGCCACAATGAAGTTGCTCCCAATCAATTTGAACTTGCTCCTATGTTTGAAGAGGCCAATTTGGCCAACGACCACAATCTATTGGTGATGGATGTGCTTGAAAAGACAGCACTCAAACACAACTTTAGAATACTACTTCACGAAAAACCTTTTGAAGGAATAAACGGAAGTGGCAAACACAACAACTGGGCGTTAAGTACCAACACGGGTGTAAATCTTCTGAAGCCTGGAAAGAACCCAAAAACCAATCTACAATTTCTAACATTTCTGGTAAATACCGTTGCGGCCATACATGAAAATGCTGACATACTTAGAGCATCAATAGCCAGTGTTGGCAATGACCACAGACTAGGTGCCAACGAAGCACCTCCAGCTATTATGTCGGTGTTTCTTGGTGAGCAGCTTTCATTGATGCTCGACAATTTGGAAAAAAACATCAAGGCTGGAAAAATGACCCCGGAAGATAAAACCGGCCTGAAATTGAACATTGGAAAATTGCCACAAGTGCTGCTAGATAATACAGACCGCAATCGCACTTCGCCCTTCGCTTTTACTGGAAATAAATTTGAATTCAGGGCTGTGGGAAGTAGCGCCAATTGCGCCAATGCAATGATTGCACTCAACACGATAGTTGCGCATCGATTGGTGCAATTTAAAAAAGATGTGGATGCAAGAATCGCTAAAGGTGACGACAAAGACGAAGCGATTTTGAAGGAGCTACAGCGACTAATAAAAGCAAGTAAAGCCATCCGCTTCGAAGGAAATGGTTATGGAGATGAATGGGTAAAGGAAGCTGCAAAACGTGGCCTGTCAAATCTTCAAAACACACCGCTGGCACTCAAGGTTTGGAAAGAAAAGAAGATCCACAAAATGTTTGAGGATATGAATGTTTTGACACATGAAGAGATACATGCACGGTATGAAATAGAAGTGGAAACTTATGTGCGTAAACGTGAAATAGAAGCGCGAGTGACGGTTGATTTAGCCCATAATCACATACTGCCAGCCGCAATCAATTATCAAAGCAGGCTTGTAGAGAATGTGCTTGGACTTAAGGATGTATTATCTGCAGCCGAAGCAAAGGATGCGACTAAAACACAAGTGGCTTTGGTTAAAGAAATCTCTAACGGAATCAATACCATAAGCAGCAATATTTCTAAAATAAAAGTAGAACGTGAAAAAACATCGAAATTGGATTTGGAAAAACAAGCAGAGGCTTATGTGAACAAAATAAAACCAATGATGGATGCGATTAGAGATGCTGCTGATGGCCTCGAATTAATTGTGGATGATGAGGTGTGGCCTTTGCCAAAGTTGAGAGAAATATTGTTCACTCGATAAACGACTTTGTTATTGTGGAGTAAACAAATCAAGAAGTGTTTCGTGCTGATTCACATTAGAAATAGTGTGTTCTTTTTATTTAGAAATGACAACATCATCTCAATGTGTTTCTAATCCAAACTTTCAAAGCCTCACGTTTTATGATCATTTCTGTCAATGCATCGAGTTTTTCGGAGGTAGTGTTTGTTGCCATCCATTTTTTCAATTGCTTTTCAGAAATATCAACCCTGTTGATGATGCCATGTAAGGATTGATTTTTGTTTTCAATAATGTGGGACAATATGTTTTTTACTTCATCATAAATCCATTTCGAATCCAAATTATCTGGTGACTCCGCTAGTTGTGCATGAGGATGAAAATCTTTCTTTAATTGAAGATAAACTTGCAAATACCACCATTGAAAATCTTGCAACGCAATAGCAGCATCTGGAGGAAAAATTTGAATTTCGGTTGACATGAAATGTGGTGTTGATGCCGAAATAATAAATAGTATTGAACAATTTCGACTACAGCTAGCTGCTCTATATGCCTTATAGGACTAGGCAGTTTTTGCTGTAAAAATTATTTATTTTCTGGATATAAGACAAATTAATGGTGGAATTACTTTTCCTTTTTCCGCATCAATATTTTTTCTGTATATGCTTTCAACTTATTCCTTTTGGCAGCATGAATCAATTTTTTCATACTTCTCGATTTTGAAAGTTCCTTGCTTTGAGTGGCAAGATTGGCAACAACTTTCAACCCTTCGGTGTGCAACTTGATGGTGTTATTTTCTTTTGGATGGTCGATCATGTAAAGTGCCATTCCATGCAACAAAGTGAAGAGCAACTCGGGATGTTCGGTTTGAAAAGGCAAGACCTTTGAGTCAACTATCAATTTGAACTCATCGGTTCCGGCCAGCCATTCTAGCACAAAAGCGTTTGCAATACTTCTTTGCTGCACTTCTATGCCAAGAGGTGTAACACAAAGCCAACGCAAAGTTTTGGTTACAAGTTGTTTGTCTTTTGCATAATCATCATGGCTATTCCATTCATATTTCTCGGGTAGTTTTGGGCATTGGGCAAAACCAACGACAACAACCAAATAGAAGAAAATGAGCGATATGCAAGATTTAATTTTCAAGCAGAAAGTTGGATACTTTTTTCCACAAAAGAAATTCCGAGTTGGTTTAATTCTCTCATAATTGGAACATAAAATTCTTGCAATACTGGGAGGTGAACACCAGTCAATTTCAACTCATCATTCAAAATCATTTTGGCCGCGATAGCCATAGGCAAACCAACCGTTTTTGACATGGCGGTATAAACTGCATCCTCGCCTTGTGTGACTAAAGATGATTGCATTTCATATTTTTTTTCGTTCATGGAATAAATAAACCGGTGCCACATCACTATCATGTCTTTATCGTGCTCCTCTAGTTTCCATTTTTTTTCTATTAACCGTTGCAAAGCCATTGCAGGTGTTCCTTCCGAAATATCAATGGGCTGCTCTTCAAAAATCCCTAGCCACTCCAATTTTTTTAGCACCACCTGGTCTAATTTCAAATAATCGCGCAATGCAATTTCAAGATTTTTATTGCCAGTCATATCCAGATAAGAAGCAGTGAGTGTGCGCCAAGTTTTACCTTTCATTTTTTCTATTTGCATGGAGTCGTCCGTGAGGCCCAACTGTACCAAAGCGTTCCAAGCTTTGCAGAAGCCAGCTCTGCGAAGTGTGCCTCTATAAATGGTTGGAATTTGTTCAAGCCCATATACTTTTTTGTACTTCAAGGAGTCACGGTTTGCGTACCCATCAAATTTCCCGTACCCTTCAATTTCAACATCGGTAACACGCTCAAACAAACGTTGATAAGGAATTAGTTTCAACTCGCCTTCTTGCTGAAATCTTGCAACGCCACCATATCCCGCAAGTACCACATTGCGTGGATTCCAAGATACTTTATAGTTCCATGGGTTGTTGTCGGACGCAGGCGCAACAAGTCCTCCAGTGAAGGATTCAAAACTTTCAATAACGGCCCCTTTGGAGTGAAGGTCATCAATAATTTGCATTGCAGAGATGTGATCGATGCCCGGATCCACACCCATTTCTGTTAGAAGTAATATGTTTTTCTCCTTCGCTTGTTTATCCAGCAGCAACATTTCATCGCTCACATAACTAGGTGTAATCAGGTGCTTGCCATATTGAACACAATCCACGGCCACTGCCAAGTGCATGTTGGCGGGAAGCATTGAAACAACCAAGTCACTATTTTCAATTTCATTCTTTCGTTGTGCATCATCATTTGCATTTAATTGAAAAACTGATGCACAAAAATGCCCTTTTGTTTTTTGTTCAGCAATCTGCAAATCCATATCACCAACACGCAAATGCCAGCCAAACGTAACAGCATTGCTCAACAAATATTGAATAAGGTGAGCACTACTTCTGCCTGCACCCAACACGAGTATTTTCTTCATCTTAAAAAAAGTTCAGCGCGCAAAGTAGTATGCTTGCGCAGAGACAGAAAGCTGCGTTTTTGTGGTCTTCATAACTTTGGCACAACCTTCGCCTTGCGGCAAGCCATAATATTATTTTTAGCCACTTTTCAAAACAAATAACGATGAATAAAATTTACACCTTTCTAGCCGCGATTATTATCTTTTCAAGTGCAACCGCACAAAATGCAAACGCAATTGTTTTCTCCGAACTTGGTGAGAAGTTTACACTTTACTTAAACGGTACACAGCAGAATGCCTCACCACAATCCAACGTGAAAGCTTCTGCTCTCAGTGGCGAATTTTTTCAAGCCCGTATCGATTTTGAAGATGCCACCAAAGCAGATTTTGCTGAGAATAATTTTAGAGTGGGACAAGGTCTGGAAGTCACCTATATGATTAAAGTAAATAAAAAAGGAGCTTATGTGCTGCGCTTCGCAGGAGAGGCGGCAATAAATAGTACCTCTTCGCCTGTAGGTACTAATATCGTAATTTCTGATGATGCCAAACGCATAGCAGATGTGGATGACATGGCTACTGAAAACAATTTCGATAAGACTTCAGATTTGGACAAACCAACAAGCAATGATGTAACGGTGGTTGAAACTACCACCACCACCACAGGAGCGAAACCCTCGACCACCACAGGCGAGAAGGTATCAATAGGTATGAACGTAGGAGGAATAAATATGGGAGTGAATGTGGATATCCAAGAAACAGGAAGTGATATGAATATGGACGTTCAC
>JAYSWI010000253.1:0-5763 GCA_043718125.1 Flavobacteriales bacterium | reverse complement strand
AGACAGTAATAAGTATGATACCTGACTCCAAAAAATTTGTTCTCCAATGAGTCACCCTGTTATATATCTGTTTTGTGAAGACCGTAGCAGCGAAACTGTGTGTTTCAAAATACAAGATGACCTTGCAGCAGAATTAGATGTGCAATTGATAAGAAGTGGTGGAGTTCGTGGAATGAGAGCATTCAAGAATGGATTTCTTGAAAGGATTGGTAAGTCAACTTACAAGGGGTATCTGATTTTTCGAGACAGAGATTTCGATGCAGAAATTCCAGAGCAAATTGAGTTAACGAATACAAAGGATAAGAATGGTATAGTCTCCAAAAACGAATTCATGAGTCATAGAGTGACTATTGAGAATTATCTTATTGATGCGAATTCAATAGTTCAATATTTGGCTTGCGTGAATCAGGAAATCGAACTCGTTACTATCAAACAATGTTTGCGAACCGCAGCAAGAGAAATTGTCTCATATTCTGCCGTAAGGCATGCATTGGGCGCAGTAAGAAAACCATTAAGTATCGAAACCACTTGGACAAGTGGTAGCGGAACTTTACCTCAAGACCTAACGGATAAATCGTGTCAGGCGGAAGCGGAAAAGTTGATGATGTCATTTCAAGATGATGCATCAAGCATTCAAATTTCAGAATTGAATAGGAAGTACCTACTATTCAAATCGAAGTTTGATGAAGCCTTTTTGGATAGAGAAGAATTTCTGGTTTGGTTCAATGGAAAAGACTTAATGACAGCATTGCAAAAACAATTTCATGCAATAGACTTGATGGACTTTTCGCCCAAACGCTACTACGAATTTGTATTGAAGAATCTTGATTACTCTGTGTTCAATGATTTGGTTCAACTTAAAGAAGAAATAAGAAAGTTAGCTATAGCAACATGACAACACTGATAAAAGAAGAAAAAGAGGAGCTTACAGTTACCAATCATTCTCTGATTGCGAAACTGATTTCCGCATTTGAGAATTACTCAAGCGAAGAAACTGCGCCTTTGAAAAAATGGCTGAATGATAATCAGCACACCACTCCCGTCCTCGGAATAACTGGAACTGGGGGCTCCGGAAAATCATCTATGGTAGATGAAATAGTGAGAAGATTCTTAGTTGATTTCCCGGAAAAAAATATCGGAATCATTTCCGTTGACCCATCGAAAAGAAAAACTGGTGGTGCATTATTGGGCGACAGAATTCGCATGAATTCCATTCGAAATCCGCGTGTGTACATGCGTTCTCTCGCCACACGCCAAAGCAATCTTGCATTGAGCAAACACGTAGCAGAAGCTGTTGCCATTCTCAAAGCTGCGAAGTTTGATTTAGTCATTCTCGAAACCTCAGGCATTGGGCAAAGCGATACAGAAATAATGGACCACAGCGATGTTGCACTCTACATCATGACACCTGAGTTTGGTGCGGCAACGCAATTGGAAAAAATTGATATGCTCGATTTTGCAGATGTGGTGGCAATAAATAAATTCGATAAGCGAGGTTCACAAGATGCGCTGCGCGATGTGCGCAAACAATTCAAACGCAATCATCAACTCTGGGATGCAGCAGACGATTCGCTTCCAGTGGTAGGCACCATTGCCTCACAATTCAACGACCCAGGAACCAATGAACTTTACATCAAACTTATTTCAAAAATATCGGAGAAGACTGGTGCAGATTTGAAATCAAATTTCTTTCACTCAAACGAAATGAGCGAGAAAATTTTCATCATCCCACCAAGCCGCACACGATACCTGAGCGAGATAAGTGAGAACAATCGTGCCTATGACAAATGGGCAAAAGAGCAAAGTGAAATTGCAGATAAACTCTATGCGCTAAATGTGAGTATTGGATTGATTGAAGAAAATTCTGATAAGAAAGACGATGAGGCACTGAAAATTTTGAAGGCCTCTTTCGATAGAATCAAACTCGACTTCGACCCGCGCAATTGGGAAATTATTTCTACATGGAATGCGAAGCGCGCACTCTATAAAAATGCTGAATACAAATTCATGGTGCGCGATAAAGAGGTTCGCATTCAAACACACACCGAAAGTCTTTCACACCAAATGATTCCGAAGGTGGCGACACCTTCGTACCGCAGTTGGGGAGATATTTTGAATTGGGTTTTACAAGAGAATGTTCCCGGAGAATTTCCTTTCACCGCAGGCCTCTATCCATTCAAACGTGAAGGCGAAGACCCTGCACGAATGTTTGCCGGAGAAGGTGGCCCTGAGAGAACGAACAAACGTTTTCACTATGTAAGTCATGGATTGCCTGCCAAGCGTTTGTCAACTGCATTCGACAGCGTGACACTCTACGGCAACGACCCTGACCATCGTCCTGATATTTTTGGAAAAGTGGGTAATAGTGGCGTAAGTATTTGTTGTCTTGATGATGCAAAAAAACTGTATTCAGGTTTCGACCTTGCTGACCCGAAGACATCTGTGAGCATGACCATCAACGGGCCTGCTCCTATGCTGCTTGCTTTTTTTATGAATGCTGCTATTGACCAAAATTGTGAGAAGTACATAAAGGAAAACAAATTGGAAAAGGAAGTGGAGAAAGCGTTGAAGAAGAAGTATGATGACAAGGGAATCGTTCGTCCAAGCTATCAGTCGGCAGCGAGTAACGCATCTGTCTCAAATCTCAAATCTCAAGGCTCAAGTCTTCCTGAGGGAAATGACGGCCTCGGATTGATGTTGCTCGGTATCACAGGCGAAGAAGTTTTACCAAAAGATGTTTATGAAAAAATAAAAGCAGAAACGCTAACACAAGTGCGTGGCACGGTGCAGGCCGACATACTGAAAGAAGACCAAGCGCAGAACACCTGCATTTTCTCCACTGAGTTTGCATTGCGCTTGATGGGCGATGTGCAGGAATATTTCATCGAAAAGAAAGTCCGCAACTTTTATTCAGTAAGTATCAGCGGATATCATATTGCAGAGGCCGGTGCGAATCCGATCACTCAACTTGCATTTACGCTTTCCAATGGATTCACGTATGTAGAATACTACCTGTCGCGCGGTATGGACATCAACGAGTTTGGTCCCAATCTTTCGTTCTTTTTTAGCAATGGAATAGACCCTGAGTATGCGGTGATAGGAAGAGTAGCGCGAAGAATCTGGAGCAAAGCATTAGCAAAAAAGTATGGAGCCAATGCACGCGCACAAATGTTGAAATATCACATACAAACCAGTGGTCGCTCGCTGCACGCACAGGAGATTGACTTCAACGACATACGCACAACATTGCAGGCATTGTATGCTATTTACGACAATTGCAATTCGCTTCACACCAATGCGTATGACGAAGCCATCACCACACCAACAGAAGAAAGCGTGCGCAGAGCGATGGCCATCCAACTTATCATAAACAAAGAATTGGGATTGGCGAAAAATGAAAACCCATTGCAAGGAAGTTTCATAATCGATGAATTGACCGACCTTGTAGAGCAAGCTGTGCTAAGTGAGTTTGATAAAATAACGGAGCGTGGTGGTGTGCTGGGTGCGATGGAAACCATGTACCAGCGCAGCAAAATTCAAGAAGAAAGTCTCTACTACGAAACACTAAAACACGATGGTCGTTTTCCGATAATTGGAGTAAACACTTTCTTGTCATCTAAAGGCTCACCAACTGTTCTTCCCAAAGAAGTGATTCGAGCTACAGAAGAAGAAAAGGAATATCAAATAGCCATGCTAAAAAATCTGCAAGCAGCCAACGAAAAATTGAGTGCAGAGGCGCTGAAAAAAGTGCAAAAGGCCGCTACCACCAACGGCAATATTTTCAGTGAATTGATGGAAGCGGTAAAGACCTGCTCGCTTGGCCAATTGACACAGTCGATGTTCGAGGTAGGTGGGCAGTATCGGAGGAATATGTGAATCGTCTTAAACTGTGATTTATGTGATTTGCGTGAAAAATTGTCTAACACTATGATTTTTTTGATTTTTGTGATGGACATGATGAGAAGGAAGGATTGGAAATCAGGTCAATCACAAAAATCACAGTAATCATAGTCCAAAACTATTTTCGCCCACATGTCTATTGAAACAAACATCCTTCGCTTCGCCAAAATTTCTTTGATTTGTGTTTTTGTGGTTGTTGTGGCGGGCAGCGTGGTGCGCATCACAGGTAGCGGCATGGGATGTCCCGATTGGCCTTTTTGTTTTGGTCATTTAGTGCCACCAACTTCCGAAGCAAATCTTTCTTTTCAACCCGAAAATAATTTCAGTCAAGGAGAAATGATCATTCAAAACGACACCTTGTGGGTGGCCAATAGTGATTTTAAATCCAATGATAATTTTCAGAAAAAAGATTGGCACAAATACCCCAAGCACGACTATGCAGTCTTCAATGCCAAGCACACTTGGATAGAATACATCAACAGATTAGCGACAGGTGTACTTGGATTCCCCGTTCTTATTCTCACATTTTTCAGTTGTGTTTTTTTTATTAAGAAAAAAGGTGGTATAACTTTCTTGCTATCCATGCTCACTTTACTTGGTCTTGGTTTCGAAGCCTGGCTTGGCAAACTGGTTGTAGATGGCAATCTAAAAGAGAATTCGATTACATATCACATGTTGGGTACAATGATCATTATTGCATTACTTATTGCAATCATCGTTAGGCACACACACAGGTCAAAAGCACCATCATTTTCCATTGGATATAAGCTGATAAATGTGTTGATGCTACTAATGTCGATTGCCCAAGTTATACTAGGAACACAAGTGCGCGAAGAGATAGATGTGATAGCCAAGAACACAGAAAACCGTGCGTTGTGGATCGAACAACTTTCCACGGCATTCGAATTTCATAGAACATTTGCATTGGCCATAATAGCAGTTGCCATTATCATCTTTATCATCAACCAAAAACAAAAGTCACCATCAAAAGCAGTTCACTTTTTGTTTCTCATTCTTACTTTAGAATTGCTCGGTGGTTTGGCATTAAGTTATTTCGAAATGCCCAAACTGATGCAGCCGTTTCATCTATTGCTGGCCATCATTTTATTTTCAATTTCATTTTTCATCACCTTGAATTTGGGCAAAAAAAAATTGTCTGATACAAGTGCTATACAGACCTGACACTTTACGTTTTTCATTTCAGATGGAAATCCAAAAAAAAACTGAACACCTATTTTTACAACCTGAATGGATTCCAGTTGGCTTTTAATCGTTGTACTTGCTCTTGTTGCTTCGGCCTTTTCCAGTGGCATGGAGATCGCCTATATCACCTCCAATAAATTAAAGATAGAGTTGGACAAAAAGCAAGGCGTATTTGCTTCCAATATCATTGCACATTTCACTCAGCATCCCAAAGTTTTTATAGCCACTATGCTTGTGGGCAACAATGCAGCGTTGGTGGTATTCAGTTTTTATATGGGCAATGCAATAGTTGAGGGTATCGAATTTCAGATGCATCCATTGTATTTGTGGCTCGGAAATTTCGGAATGCTAATAACTCAAACCCTATTATCAACAGCCATTGTTCTTGTATTTGCTGAGTTCATCCCGAAGGCTTTGTTCAGTATCAATCCTAACAGATGGCTGAATGTATTCGCAATTCCGTTAGCACTTTGGTATGGTTTATTTTACTTGTTTGCTCGCATAGTTACTTTTTTATCTGATATGTTTTTGCGCATATTTGTTAAGAAAGAACCAAAAGAAGAGGTGGTAGAATTTGGACGAATTGATTTAGATAATTATCTTGAACTAGCCACAGGCTTCATTGACCACAGCAAGGACATCGATTTGGAGATTCAAATT
>JAYSWI010000252.1:0-2020 GCA_043718125.1 Flavobacteriales bacterium | reverse complement strand
GTTGAAGCTGGCTGCGATGAAGCAGGCAGAGGTTGCTTGGCAGGCCCTGTAGTAGCTGCAGCCGTTATACTACCAATAAAATTTCATCATCCGTTGCTCAACGATAGCAAACAACTTTCGGAAAAACACCGAGATTTATTGCGGCCTATAATAGAACAAACGGCAATAGCTTGGGCTGTGGCTTTTGTAACCCCAGAAAAAATTGATGAAATAAATATTTTGAATGCTTCGATACTGGCCATGCACTTGGCATTGCAAAAATTGAATCATCATTTCGATGCCATTTTGGTAGATGGAAATCGATTCAAACAATACGAAACTACCAAGCATCACTGCATCATTAAAGGAGATGGAATTTACCGCAGCATAGCGGCTGCTTCGGTGTTGGCTAAAACACATCGCGATGACTTCATGTTGAGTTTACACAAGGATTTCGAGTATTACAATTGGAAAAAAAACAAAGGATATCCTACCAAAGAACACCGCGAAGGCATTCGTCAAAACGGTGCTTGCATTCATCATCGGATGACGTTTACGTTGTTGCCTCGATACAACAAATAGGATAGTCAAATATGCGCTACGCACTATTGGACTATTGCAGATATCGAATACAATATCCTCTGTCCGATGCTTTGGTGTCCATTAGAAGTCGTGTCGTTTGATATCCGCGTGAAGGTCTTTATAGGCGATTTACATTAGAAGCATAACCAGTCGTGTTCGCACTAAGCCAGTGCAAGTGGATAAAAAAAATATGTGGTGGAGGAATTTTTTCTTGGATGGGAGAAAAAATACTCTCATAAAAAACATTGCTAGCAGTGTTGGCTATTGCGTTTCTTTTGGGAGGGTCTTTTTTTGGGGGTGGGCTTTTTGTTTAAGGATTTATCTCCAAGCAAAATTGCTAATTTGCTCCCTGAAATGGATTCACAACGGCAAATAATTTATCTGGACCATAACGCCACAACTCAAATAGACAAAAGAGTATTGGATGCGATGATGCCGTTTCTCACGAATGAATTTGCGAATGCAAATAGCACACATCAGTTTGGTGTTGCTGCTTATGAAGCTGTGAAGTCGGCACGAATTCAAGTTGCGGATTTGATTGGTGCGGAAGCACACGAAATTGTTTTTACAAGTGGTTCAACGGAAGCAATCAACCTTGCAATTAAAGGTGTTGCTGAAAATTATTCTGCGAAAGGAAAACACATCGTTACTGTTTCAACTGAACATTCTGCCGTGCTTGATACTTGCAAGTTTCTTGAAACAAAAGGTTGTGAAGTAACTTTTCTCTCTGTGGCTTCTGACGGATTGATTGACTTGAATGAATTGAAAAATGTTTTGAGAGAAGATACAATTCTTGTGTGTGTGATGTTGGCGAATAATGAAACTGGTGTGCTGCAACCTGTGAAAGAAATTTCTGACTTGGCTCATGCTGTCGGTGCTTTGTTTATGAGTGATGCAACACAAGCAGTTGGAAAAATTCCTGTCAATGTTGATTCACTTGGAATTGATTTACTCTGTATGAGTGGACATAAATTGTATGCTCCCAAAGGTGTCGGTGCGTTGTATGCAAGGCAACGAATGAATCGTGTTAAACTGCCTGCACTCATACATGGTGGCGGTCACGAAAAAGGAATGAGAAGCGGAACGCTGAATGTTCCTTCCATTGTTGGGTTTGGTTCTGCCTGTGCTTTTGCACAAAAGGAAATGACTAAAAATGCTGAACACATTTTGAGTTTGAGAAATTATTTGGAATCTGAACTTCTGAAAGTTGAAGGAACTTCTGTGAATGGAAATATTGAAACTCGTTTGTTCAACACAACAAATATTTTGTTTAGCGGTGCTGATTCTGATGCTGTGATTATGGGTTTGGGAAATCCTGTCCCGACTGATGTCGGGATGCCTTTGATTGCGGTGAGTAATTGAAGTGCTTGCACTTCTGCAAGTGTTGAACCTTCTCATGTTTTAACTGCAATGGGTTTGGATGAAACTGCTGCGTTTAGCAGCATTCGTTTTTCTCTCG
>JAYSWI010000251.1:0-2024 GCA_043718125.1 Flavobacteriales bacterium | reverse complement strand
TACTATAAATACACCACCAACAAAGTACTTTATCAAGACCTTGTTTTCATACCTGAACTTACGGATAAAAGAACTATGGACGCGATACAAATAGGTGTTGCATATCCAATAAAAAAATGGCTGGAAATATCAATCAATTTTGAGAAAGAACCCTTTCTTCTATGGTATCATCCGCGCAATGCAAGCTACTTGACACTGGGCATAGTGGCTATAGTGGGGCCTAAAAAAGCAGAGTGAGGACTGTGCTTTTTAACTCACAAAATTGGCTCACGAAACACAATCAGATAATCCACAAACAAGCAAGCCTTTAGCCAGGATAAGTACAGGCTCCAGCAACATCATTCTCACCAATTACAACGATGCCAATCATTCTCAATCCTACCCTGCCGTGATTTACGATTCGCTTGGACATAAGATCATTCAAACTACCTTTTTCAACAATACTGCCTCTGTTGATTTGTCTAGATTTGCTTCTGGTATTACATCAAAAAAAAAGACCAAAATATTTTGGCCTTTTAAAAAATTATTTGATTCGTAGTTCAATAGTAAAACTCGTAATTGTAAACCAATGCCCGTTCCACTTGGCCTCGCCCATTCATCAATTGATGCAGCATCAACAGTCCTTTGGCATCTAAAATAAAGGTGAGCGAATTTTCCCTAATGTCCAATGTGGGTGGGTAATCTTTATGACTTTTTACTTCAAGCAGCCCATTCACTTCATACCACTGTTCGGTTTTTATCAATACATCAGCGTTGTATGAAAACGTTTCCCTTTTCCAAAAATTGGCCATTACATTTTTCAACTCCCTCGATATAAGGCGGCCTTTTGCATCGTGTTTTAATTCGAACTCAAGTGGCTGCCAATTATTGAAAACCAAACTCACATCAGATTTAACCATTTTTCCAGCTTCATCATAGGAATAGCTGTATTCAGCCATTTTTTTTCCGGCAGAAAAAAATTCTGTGTAATGAATTACTCTTCCATTTTTGTCAAAAGATGCAATGCCCAACATAGTCGAGTCCACCGCATGGTTGGCTTTGTAGCGCACTTCTTTGCATATACGGGTGCGTGCATGGTGTCTAGAATATTGTTTGGCGTAGTCCAGAGATTTTACATCCTGTGCTATGGAAAAGAAATTATTTATTAGAAATAAAAAGAATAAAAGGTGTGCTTTCATAAGTTTCAAATAGATTTGATGAAACTTTTACTAAAACAGAATGCAAAAGGTTATGTCAAATGCAAGAATCATGATGATGTTGCTTTTCAATTTATTTGTTATAGCCAACCTCACATACAGTCAAGCCACTTATTTCGAAAAAATAAAGGCGCATCGCGATAGTATGAATCGAGTAATGATTGATTCCACCACCACCATTTTAAGTCCAAAGCACTTTTCAAAATTTAGTGGATTGGACTACTATGGAATTGACCAGAAATACTATGTGACGGCACAATTCAAAGCCATAAAAGATGGCAAAATTGTCAATCTCAAAACAAGTGGAGAGCGCACACCGATGTACAAACCGTATGGGACATTGAGTTTTAAATTGGATGGAAAAAAATATAAACTCACGTTGTATCAAAGTGCGGATCCTTCTAGACCTGAATTGAATAATTATTTACTTCTGGCCTTCACGGACCTCACCAATGGCAGGGAAACTTATGGAGGTGGTCGTTATTTAGAGTTCAAGAAAGAGGAAATAAAAGAAGAGATGCAGGTTGATTTTAATCTGAGTTTCAATCCATACTGTGCATACAATACAAAATACAGTTGTGTAATTCCTCCTTCGGAAAATTTTTTAAATGTTCGCATCGAAGCAGGTGTAAAAAAATTCCATGAGTGATGTCTTTTTTATTTTCTCCAATAGAATAAAGACAAAATGCCCAATACGAATTACAAACCATTCTGCTTCAAACAATTTGAAGTACACCAGCAACGCAGCGCCATGAAGGTTGGTACAGATGCAGTTTTGCTTGGTGCTTGGGCCAACGTGGTTGATTCGCAATACATACTTGATGTTGG
>JAYSWI010000026.1:0-8616 GCA_043718125.1 Flavobacteriales bacterium | reverse complement strand
GACTAACATTTTAGTGTGATTTAGGAGACAAAAGTATTTGTAACTCTTCAATAGGACAAATAAAATCACAGTATAATGTTATTTTGTTTGAAGCGCATTGGGATTGGAATTCAACACTTATTGAATCAAAATTTAATATGATTGCATTTTTTTCATATTAATATTGATTGTTCTTCACCATTAATTGTCACAATATTCCAGAAACTATTTCGAATGTCAATATCACAATTGACCACAAACATCGGTTGCAAAATTTTCATCGTAGAATGCTCCTGAAAAAAGTATTGTTCTACATTCGTTTCATAATTAGTAAAAATATCATGCTTAAAAAAACAATCTTAGTAGCATTTGTCATAAGTTCAAATTTTATACTTCATACGCAAGTGAACTTTAGTGAAAACATTGCGCCTATCATCTATTCTCATTGTACCAAATGCCACCGCGATGGCGAGATTGGAGGTTTTTCGTTGGCCAGCTATGATGAGATAGAGCAAGTGGCCAGCACCATTTTGGAAGTTACAAGTGTCAACTTTATGCCACCATGGCGACCCGATCCAGACTACCGCCATTTCTTAAATGAAAACGTTTTGACAGCAGCTGAAAAAGGCATGATTGCAGAATGGGTTGCTGATGGAATGCAGCAAGGAGATCCTAATCTTGAGCCTCCATTGCCGACATTTCCAACCGGTTCGCAAGTGGGAGTTCCTGATTTGGTGCTGACCATGGCGCAAGGCTATGCGCATCAAGGAACCAATACAGATCAGTATCAAATATTTGTATTGCCTACGGGGCTAAGCACCGACAAGGACATTGAATCTATTGAAGTGCGTGCCGACAACAAAGAGATATGTCACCATGCTATACTTGGTGTGGACACTACCGGCCAAGCAGCAGTTTTGGATGCGGCAGATCCGGAGTATGGCTATACCCAATTTGGTGGTTTTGGATTTGAACCTATCGATGCGTTTTTTAGTGCTTGGGTGCCTGGTGCAGCACCTATTGTTTATCCAACCACTATCGGTAAAAAATTATATGCAGGTAGCGATTTGCTCATTCAAATGCACTACGGCCCAACGCCTGTTGTTGAGATGGATCAAACTGAAGTCAACATTTTTTTCGCAGAAGATCCTATTCAACGCTACATCGTTACTTATCCAATAAGTCCCGATAATTTGGAGGAGCTTTTTATTATTCCTCCGGGTGTAGTGAAAACCTTTCATGGTATCGTTGATGTGCCTATTCCTGTTTCGTTGTTGAGCATTGCCCCTCATGCACATTTGCTTGGGCAAAGTTGGGAAGCGTATGCTGTAAGTAGTGATGGGACTGACACCATTCCGCTTGTGAAAATTCCGGAATACAGTTTCAATTGGCAAGGTGCTTATTCATTTCCAAATCTCTTAAAAATTCCTGCTGGATATAAAATACATTGCTTTGGTACATACGACAACACTATAAATAATCCATTAAACCCGAATGATCCACCAGCATGGACTACATGGGGCGAAAGCACAAGTGACGAAATGTATTTGTGCTATTTGCAATTTGTGTGGTACCAAATTGGAGATGAAAACATTTCGCAAGCAACACTGAATGAAGACGACATGATGGTTTATCCCACAACACAATTATTTCCGGGATATCCCAATCCAACACAAGATATTTTTAATGTGACTTACACGCTGAGCGAGACAGAAAATGTAACCATAGCGGTGTATGATAGCCAAGGTAAAAAAGTTGTTGAAGTTGTAAATGATGCACATCGCAAACAAGGAAAAAACAGGGAAAAAATTGACACCAGCAATTTGCCCACTGGAATTTATTTGTATCAATTGCAGACCAAGGATTTCCAGCAAACCGGGCAGATGGTAGTGGGTAAGTAGAGGCTGAACATATACTGTCTTAAACTATGATTTTTGTGATTTAGATGAAAGACATGATTACTATCTCCATCTTCAATCATGTTTGCATTGTCTTTAACTATGATTTTTGTGATTTAGATGAATGACATGATTGCGTTGGATTGCATATAATCTGTACACCTTTTCTTAAACTATGATTTTTGTGATTTAGATGAATGACATGATTGCGTGGGATTGCATAAAATCTGTGCACCTTTTCTTAAACTATGATTTTTTTGATTTAGATGAATGACATGATTACTATCTCCATCTTCAATCATGTGTGCATTGTCTTTAACTATGATTTTCGTGATTTAGATGAATGACATGATTGTGTAAGACGAATCAAAATCATACGCTTAAAAAAAATCATAGCCATCAGTGTGCAGACAACGGTGGCAATTACACCTTAACTCACTCCACCGCCAACTTTCCACATACTCCCATCACAGAGTAAGTATAAACCCCGGCAGCAAGCGCACCTCGCTCTATCACACATTGTCAATTGATGATGTTTGTGCGCAGAACAATTTTACCTTGTGCATCAGTGAGTAAAAATTCTGCACGTTGTGGTGCATTGATTCCACTCAGTTTACAAATCGTTTGAGCAGTAAATGGATTGGGTGAAAACGCAACAGTGAAATTTTCAATTGAAACTTTTTCAATGTTGTCAGCCAACGAAAGTTTGACTAACCACACATCTTCAGCACCATTGGTTTCTGTAGCATCACCATCTGTTGAGGCGGATGTACCACTAAGAAAATAGTCAGTAGCATTGAGTTGAATCACACAAAAGCCATCATCATATCCGCTACCGCCAATGGCTCGCTGCCACTCCAATTCGCCCTGTGAATTCAATTTCACAAACCACACATCATGTCCGCCATGATGGCCGGTCACATCTACATTATCCGACATCGCAAATCCTGTGACTACAAAACCACCATCGAGGGTAGGTGCAATGGAAAAAGCTTTGTCATCATTCCATCCGCCCAAGGAATTTTGCCATTGCAATTCTCCATCGTCATTCAGTTTTATTACCCAGAAATCGTAGGTGCCTTCAAAGCCTGCAACATCACCATCATTCGAACCAGTGCTTCCTGCAATAGCATAGCCCCCGTCACTTGTTTTGCAAATGCTTTGAGCAATGTCTTGCTGTGTACCACCCAATGATTTTTGCCAAACCAAATCACCTTCTGCATCCGTTTTTACTACCCAAAAATCAGAGCCACCATGATTGCCTGTCACCACACCACTGTCCCACGAACTGCTTTTTCCTGCCATCACATAACCACCGTCATCGGCTTGAACAAGTGAGTAGGCCTCATCTCCACTTGCACCGCCCATGGCCTTTTCCCATTCAATGTCGCCAATGGAAGAAAGTTTCACTAACCAAAAATCCGGAGCCGCCACCACACCTGTAACATCGCCATCGCTTGAACCGGCACCACCACAAATAGCATAACCTCCATCCGTTGTTTGAATGACAGCATAGCCATTGTCGAAGCTTGTGCCTCCATAACAACGCTGCCAATCAATCGCGCCTGCGCTTGTGAGTTTTACCAGCCAATAGTCACTTGTGCTGGCATCTCCATTTTGCTCAACCACATCACCATCAATGCTGCTCGTTGCACCCATCACTGCATATCCGCCATCAACAGTATTGATGATGGTAAAACCATAATCAGTTTGCAAACCACCGAGTGTGGTCTGCCATTGCATCACGCCATCGCCATCGGTTTTTATTATCCAATAATCGCAGTTGCCATTATTATTCTCTATATCCACATCATTAGAGAAGGTGGTGCCCCCAATGATGAAACCACCATCCGTTGTGGCCACCAGCGAACGACCTGTTTCCGTGCTGGTGCCGCCATATTTCTTTTGCCACACAATATCAAATTGTGCGCGGCCAATCATAGAAACGCAAAGTAGAAGTAAGAAAAGGAAATGCTTTTTCATTGAATTAAGATTTGGGATAAGAAGTCAAAAGTAAAGAGGTGGGGAAGTCGTCACTGACTATGATTTTTGTGATTGGCATGAATGACATGATAACTTAGCCAAATGAATCCCATCATCCAAAAAATTAAATCTGTTGTTCATGACACCGTACCTGATGCACGAGTTATTTTATTTGGCTCTTGTGCGCGTGGTGAAGAACACAAAGAATCAGATATTGATTTGGTGATTATTCTGAAAAGGACTGCGAACTATTCAGAACAACAAAAAATAACTACACCACTTTACGATTTGGAGATTGAATCGGGTTTCATCATTAGCCCCAAAGTATTCTCTGAGAATGATTGGAATGGGAAGTATTCCATAACCCCATTTTATGAAAATGTAATGCGTGAAGGCATTGAACTATGAAAAACTATAACAAATAGAAACTATGAGCATAGCCGAACAAAAAGTAGAACTAAGCAGAAGGCTTCTTGAAACGAACGACAAAAAATTGTTGAGTCGCATCGAGAATATTTTGAATGAAGAGTTGGCAACAACCTGGGTTGAGCTCCCTCAAGAAATAAAATCCGATTTCAAGCAAAGTGTTGCTGAGTTGGATGCTGGTAAATTTATTTCGAGCGAAGAAGTTCTTTCACAAGCAAGAAAAGGATGGAATACAAAATTGTCTGGTCGCCAAAAGCAAAGCAGAACTACATCGAAGTGATTGACTATCTTTTTGAAAATTGGCCATCTCGGGTGGTTGAAAATTTCATCCTTAAAACGGAAGAGACATTGCATCGCGTCACTGAGAAGCCTTACACTTTCCGAGAGTCAATAACTTCTGGTTTCCGCGAAGTATTCATAACGAAGCACAATCTGATGGTGTATCGCATTGAGAAAAATATGATTCAGATTGTTATTCTTTGGGACACCAGAAGAAACCCAAAAATGAAGTACCATAAAATTAAAGGTGGCGTTAGAACTATAGCTTCGAAAAGAAGAAGGGAACAATGAAAGTAGGTCACTTAGGCATTAAGGCGAGGCTCAAATTGGTGCTTGAACCTTTAATCATGCCCATCACAAAAATCACAGCAATCAAGGCGCGGACAGTGGGAGGACAGCGCACCCGCAACATGTAGTTACTTTTGAAAAAAGAAGAAATTATGACCATGCAAATAATCACCGATACCAAGGGCAAAAAAGTTGCGGTCATTGTGCCTTGGAAGCGCTATAAAAAAATGCTTGAGGAGTTGGAAGAGCTTGAAGACATTAAACTTTATGATGAGGCTAAGAAGGACAAGAGCCCATCCATTCCGCTGGAAAAGGCATTCAAGATGATAGATGCCAAACGCAAGAAGAAATGACTTGTTCAGTCACAATAAAAAAGCGTGCGTTGAAAAGCCTTGAAACGATTGCGGAGCCAAATCATTCACGCATACGCAAAGAGCTGAATCGACTTGGCAACAATCCAAGACGGGCAGGATATGTCAAACTAAAGGGAAGGCCTGGTTACCGCATCAGAGTTGCTGACTACCGAATCATTGATGAAATCATGGATAGAATTCTTGTGGTGGATGTGATTGAGATTGGGCATAGAAAGGAAGTCTATGAATAACAAACAATACAGCATCATGCCCATCACAAAAACCACAGCTATCAAGGTGCTGATAATGGGTCGGCAATGCAGGAGAAATATGTAAGGCCATGGAAGACTCAATGCCATATGATTTTTTGAAATCTGGAATATCGAATCCAGAAAAATTCATTGATGTTTATGCTGATAATTTTGGGAGGACCGTAGATTGGATAAAGGATTATCAAGGTGTGAAGCATGATTTTTTTTATGGTGACTTGAGTAAGCAACTTAATCAAATAAGATTTTTACTTGTCTTTTCTGACGTTCTATCACTATATCCCAAAGGACTAGATCCAATTCATGGCGGCAAAGTGAAATTGATTCGTCCGGAAACTCTGTCAACACCCTTCAATATCACTTTACCAAGTGTCTATCTAAGGGATTTTGCAATAGTTGATGGCAAACCACTTATTCATCCTGGGTTCATGGCTCATATGGATAATGAAATTGAGAAACAAGTCAGGTTGTTAGAGTCTGCGCTTGTTACAAACAGGATTATTTTACATGCTACTCGAACAATAAATGTGCTGAGTAAGGATTCGGACATTCTACTGGATGATTCTGTAAACAATCCTAGAAAGTGGCTGTCATACAACGTTGAACCAAACAGTCCAATTGGTGAATGGCTCGTAAAAGAACATTTAAAATCGGTTGAATCTGTGAGAGTGAGTTTTTCTCCAAAAGAAATGCAAAATTCAACTGAGTGTGCCAGTATTGTTGTGCCCTATCTCCAAAATATTTCAATTGCAAGACTTGAAGAAATACTTTCAGATTGTAATGATGAGGTGGTGATTTTTAGAAAAGCAATTCGTCAAATAGTTCAAGAAGTCAAAATCAAAGGTCAATCTCTTGAAGAAATAATACAAGATGTTATTGATCCATCCATTAGTGCCTTGAACCTGAAGTTTAAGTCTATCAAGAATAAACATAAGAGAAGTTTAGCCTTGTCGATTGGCTCAATGCCGCTTTCATTGCTTTCCATCTTCTTAGGTACTTCGGATATTATTGGTGCACTTGGCATTGGCGGAGCATATGCGAATATGAGCAAGTCTGAAATCGAATACTGGAATGAACAAGACAAAATGAAGACAGATGATTTTTACCTTCTTTGGAAATTCAGAAACCACTAATCAGTAATTGAGGTCACCAATTTTCACTAAAAATGTGACATATGAATTCACAAAGAATCTTCAATTACATAGCACGAACAAGCTATTCAGTATATTCAATTTGCTTTATGGTCTGATCAACGCCCTCGGCAGTATAACGCTCCCAAACCTCCCGCGCCACCCTCGCCATCACCTCCGCAGTCTTCTCCTCACTCTCTTCTGAGTCAAGAACCATTTAGACGATCACTCCTGTCACAAATCTCATCCAAATTTGTCACCCGATTCCAACCTCGAAAACTGTCATGCATTAGCATATCATTTACCCTATGTTTGTCACCAATTTATATCAAATAGGTGACACTTTTGCAAATAGAATAATGGCTGTATCCGTACATGAACGTATCAAACAGCGTATCCTTAAGAAAGGGCGTGGTCGGATTGTGCTCGTATATGATTTTTTGGATTTTGCTTCCGCTTCTACTATCAAGAAAACGCTTTCACGATTGGCAATGGATGAGTATATCATCCGCCTTGGTATGGGCGTTTACCTCTACCCCAAACACGACCCTGAAATAGGTATTCTTTATCCCTCCATCGAGGAAATTGCTGCGGCAATTGCCAAACGCGATGGAGCCAAAATTATCCCCACGGGAACAAGTGCCCTTCAAAAATTGGGCTTGTCAACACAGGTGCCTATGAAGGCTGTGTACCTTACCGATGGTGCGCCCCGCACAGTCAACATTGGCAAGCGAACCATCAAATTCAAAAGGACTACTCCAAAGAAACTCGCCATCAAAAGCACGCTGGTGCAACTGGTAGTGCAGGCCTTGGCAGAGATTGGCGAAAAGAACCTCACACCCGAACACATCAGCAAACTGCACAAGGCACTGAAGCATGAGGCAGCAGAACGCATTAAAAAAGATGCGATGCTGGCTCCATCATGGATTGCACGATTCCTATTCGAGTATTTGAAAAAACGAAAGTGATATGAAGAATTGGCTTGCACTTTCCGTTGAACGCAAACGCGACATCTTCAATCAAACTGCTGAGCAAACAGGCCTGCCTGCGGCAGCCATAGAAAAGGACTGGTGGGTAACAGCAACCCTGAAAGCGCTGTTTTCACTTTCTATTTCAGAACATCTTGTTTTCAAAGGCGGTACTTCGCTCAGCAAGGCTTACAATCTGATTGAACGCTTTTCTGAAGACATTGATATTGGACTCAATCGCGAGTTGCTTGGTTTCAGTGGCGAACTCACCAAGACTCAGATAAAAAAATTAAAGCGTGAGTCATATCTCTTTGTCTCGAATGAAGTGAGTGCAATGTTGCAGAAACAACTGATAACCTTTGGTATTTATGAGAAACAATTTGCTATTTCATCGTATCAAACTGACGAGGCACATCCAGACCATGACCCACAACAGTTGTTTGTACAATACGATTCTATTGTTGACAAATCAGACTATCTAAAGGAGCAAGTAGTGGTTGAAATAAGTTCGCGTTCACAATTCGAGCCTGTTGAGAACAAGATGGTCAATGCCATCGTGTTTCAATCCTTCCCTGATGCTTCCTTTAGCGATTCTGGTTTTGATGTGCTCACCATTTCACCACGCAGAACGTTTCTTGAAAAGGCCATTCTTCTGCACGAAGAGTTTCAAAAGCCGGAAGAAAAATTTCGCCCTGAACGCATGTCAAGGCACTTGTATGATTTGGAAAAATTGATGGACACGGACTTTGGAATTAGCTCAACAAGAGACAAGCAACTCTTTGAAACCATCGTAGCGCATCGAAAAGTATTTACGCCAATACCCGGAGTTGACTATGATTCGCTTGCCATGTGCAGTCTTGATTTCATTCCTCCGTCTCAGCTTATGGCCACTTACGAAGCAGATTACCGCAAGATGACTGAGGCCATGATTTATGGAAGTACGCTTTCATTCGACAAACTCTTGGATAGACTGAAACAACTTCAGCAGCGTTTCAGAAAGTAAGAAGTAGGATCTGGATACTCAATCAAGAAAGCGTTCCCAC
>JAYSWI010000250.1:0-2026 GCA_043718125.1 Flavobacteriales bacterium | reverse complement strand
GAATCTGTACACATGAAGAAACTATACAATACCATTGATAGAAGGATATTGAAGGAACAAATGCTTACAAGCACCGAAAGGCGCATTACCATTTCTTTTTACAAATACCACCACATTGGCAACCCCACTTTTTTTCGCGATTATTTATTCACACATTGGGAGAATATTGGGGTGCTTGGTAGAACTTATATAGCGCATGAGGGCATCAATGCGCAGATTTCAATTGCCGAAAGTCAATTGGAAGTTTTTCGTTCATATCTGGTTGATATTTTATTTCTGAAAGATGTGCGGCTCAACATTGCATATCAAGACGATGGAAAAAGTTTCTACAAACTAAAATTGAAGCTGCGCAAAAAAATTGTTGCCGATGGAATTGATGACCCAACATTTGATCCATCAAACACTGGCATTCATCTCAACGCAGCGCAATTCAACGAACTCACCAATCAGCAAGACACTATTTTAATAGACATGCGCAATCACTATGAGAGCGAAGTAGGTCATTTCGAAAATGCCATTTTACCCGATGCAGATAGTTTTCGAGATGAAATAGGCATGGTTGAGAAAATGCTCATCGGCAAGGAGGACAAAAATATTGTGATGTATTGTACCGGAGGCATTCGGTGCGAAAAGGCTTCGGCCTATTTGAAACACAAAGGTTTTGGAAACGTGCATCAACTGGAAGGCGGCATTATCAAATATGCACAAGATGCGAAAACAGCAGGCATAAAGAATAAGTTCAAAGGAGTGAATTTTGTTTTCGATGAGCGCATGTCGGAGAGAATTAGTGATGATGTGCTTGCCCTTTGCCATCAATGTGGCAAGCCGTGCGACACGCACATCAATTGTATGAACGAAGGCTGCCATGTGCTATTCATACAATGCCCTGAGTGCAAAGAAAAATTTAACGCCTGTTGTAGTGAAGAATGCAAGGAAATTATTTCATTCCCCAGAGAACAACAACGAGAGTTACGCAAAGGAAAAATAGCAGCGAGGAACATATTCAAAAAAGGCCGAAGCGAAAAATTGCCGTATCAAAAAATTGGTGAAAAGTTGAGCCTATAGCAGAAGAAAATGATGGACAAAACTTTTCACATTTGCAACACAATATTTCAATTTTGAAAGTCAATTTATTTATTTGTGCGCTAGTGTTTGCCCTTGGCGCAAAGGCCCAAACACCGTTGGTGTCATTGCAATTTGAGAGAACCACTTTGTTGCAAGGCGACACCTTATGTTTTAGTATTTGGTGCAACAGCAACGAAGCTTTGGAGGTGATGGTAATGACCGCTGATTCAATTTTGTTCCAACAAAACTTACATATTAGCTACAGTGAGTTTCCTGTACAATTACCGACTGCAAATTTCCCATCGGGCAATTATTTCATTATTGTCACAGGAAATAATATCCGCCAAGAAAAACAATTTTTGCTTACGAAGAAAGACTAAAATAAAAGCCGCCAACACCTTTGTGATAGCGGCTTTCCTTTGTTAAACCTGTTTGTTATTTATGAAATCTACTTGCCTTAGTTGCGCGCTTTGAATACAAAGCGATATTGTAAAACTTGTCCTGCCACCACTTCATTCTTTTTTATTTTCATTTTTTTCACTTGGTGTTCAATGAATTTTTTAATCAATGGGTTTTTGGTTTGAATCAGCACCACTTGCACATCACCCTCAGGCATTACTTGTAGCATCACATCCGCTTGGCCCTCTACCTTTTCTCCATCAGTTGCCAAAAAGAAAAGATGCTTGTTTACTTGAGCCGTTACTGCTTCTTTAAATGTAGTTTTTTTCTCTTTTCCTTTTTTGAAAATTGAATTGCTGTTGGCGTTCATTGTCATTGCTGAAACAATTAGTGCTAGGGTCATTGCGAGTGCTTTCATTGTAGTAAATTTTTGTTGTTGGTTTTATATTGAATCAGTGTTATAGGCTGATTTCAATCATAGAGCGTTTGGTTGTTTTTATTAGTTACAATAAAAATAATAATTTTTAAAAAGGACAACGAAGGCAATATGATCGATGGGTTC
>JAYSWI010000249.1:0-5800 GCA_043718125.1 Flavobacteriales bacterium | reverse complement strand
TTTCTAATTATGAATTAGTCCGTTTTATTTTGCGCCTCACTTGCGTTCTCTCCGGAGGAGAGAAAATGGCTGGCCTACTTCATAATTAGAAATGGTATTAGTGCTTCAAATTTGTGGCTTATTATCAAATCATATTTTTTTTTGTTTCAAATTTGAAACTCAAATACACGGTGCATTTTTGCCCCCTCTAATCATTCACTTTCAAATATTTTTTCTATGTCAATTGCACAACAACGTTTTTCTTTCTACAATCATCAACTGATAGAATTGCTACAGGTAAGTAGCCGCAAGCGCGATAAGGGTATTGCTTTTTACAATTCCGGTGCACGCAATATTCTGTTTCGATTGGAAGCATTGTGCCGCCTTTATCGCGATGTGAATGACAAAAAACTTTTTGACCCTTGGTACAAAGAATTCAAAGCGTTGGAGGACACACTGGGTGCTATGGATCATCATGGTGCGATGCTGAAAGAATTTGGACAATACAAGCCGCTCAAGCAGGCAGCAGACAAAGTGCTCAAGGCACAATTAGATAATGAAGCAGGGTTTTTGGACGATGTGCTTCGCAACAATGATTGGTTGAGTGGAGAAAAAATGAAAGCCTTTACTGATGCTATGAATGAGCACAATTGGAAAGATGATGAGGAGGACACTTTCGATTATGCAGAAGGCATGTTGAATGAATTGCAGAAGCTCGAAGAAAAATATAGAAGCGGTGAAATTGACCTTTCGCTTCTTGAAGAAGGCGTACATGAATTTCGAAGACGGCTGCGTTGGGTAAGTATTTATGCGGCCAGTGCAAATGGAATGGTGCAGTTGGCACCGACTAAAATATTTGGAGAAGAATTATCAAAATATTGTACGAAAGAAGTTGCTGTATCTCCCTTCAATCAAATGATAAAAGCACCAAAGAATGCAAACCCGATTTGCATTCAATCGCATTATTTCTATGCCATGAGTTGGCTTATCAATCATTTGGGCGAGCTGAAAGACATAGCAATACGCCACGAAAATTTTGATGCACTTTGCGAAGAATCAAACGTAAAGGACAAAAAATTGAAAGAACAATTTATCCTCACATGCAATTTTCAACCGAACGAAATCACTTCTCATGCAGAATTGGCAGTGGATAATTTCATACATGCTGACAATGTGATGGAGCGATTGCAACGTGATTTGCTTAGATACTTGGCGAAGGAAAAATGAGTGCAAAAAACGAATTAAAGATTGCAGCAATATTTTCATCATTGCTTCTTATTTTTATTTCAGTACTCGTATTTTATTCTGACGGAAGCTACCAAGGTGGCGACACCTTTCAACACTATCTGATTGCGAAATATGCGCTGAAGCATCCGCACCTTTTGCTCGACCATTGGGGCAAACCTATTTTCACATTGCTGTATGCCATACCTGCATCATTGGGTTACGCTTCGGCCAAAATTTTCACCTGTGCAATAGGAGTAGTTGGTGCTTATATCACGTTTTTGTGTGCAAGAGAATTCAAACAGAAGCATTCAATTTCAATGATCGTAATGGTGTTGTTCGCGCCAATGTATTTCATTCATCTCAATACTGTAATGACCGAAATTCTTTTCAGTACTTGGCTCATATCAGGCATCTATTTATTACTTAAAAATAAATGGATGGCAGCAGCCGTATTGATGTCCTTTCTTCCTTTTGTGAGAACAGAAGGTTTCGTCCTTTTACCTTTTCTTTCAATTTGGTTTTTGTTGCATAAAAGATGGCTTCCATTTTTTATGCTGGCCAGCGGTACTTTGCTTTATAGCCTTATCGGGTTGGTATTTCACTACCATCAATTTTTCTGGATATTCAGTCAGAATCCATACGCTATCGTAAGCCCTTATGGCAGTGGTCAATGGCATCATTTTGTTACCAGTAATAAAGTGATTTGGGGCTTGCCCATTTTTGTAATGATGTGTTTTGGACTTGGTGTTTTGCTATTCAAATCTATTCGAATTAAACAAAGTGAATTGGTAAAGCACTATCTAATTTTAATCGTAGTTCCGTTTCTAGTCTTTATTATTTTTCATAGTGTGGCTTGGGCCACTGGAGCTTTGGCATCCAATGGTGAAACTCGCGTTTTGGTTTGCACTATGCCCTTGGCTTGCATCATGGCAGGATATGGATTGAATGCTTTAATTGCATTTATGGAGCAAAACAAATATTCTGTTTCAGTTGTTATTCTCTATTTATCGATTGTAATAATCACTCCATTTCAATTTTTCAAAATGCCGTTAGCCCAAGATGCTGGTCAGCAATTGGTGCAAAAAGCGACTGAGTTTATTGTACAGAATTATGCGGGTAGAAAAATTCATTTTGTGGATCCACAAGTAGCCGTTGAATTAGAAATTGATTTGTATGAAGGCATTTCAGGTTCACAATGGTTTGCAGACAAACTGCATCCTGAAAACAGCATGAATAGTGGCGAAATTGCGTTATGGGATGCACACTTCGCGGCCCATGAAGGTGGTGTTCCATTTCAAATATTTTCTCTAAATCCGAACTTTCGTTTGCTACAACATTTTCAACCCACACCTCCAATAATTCTTTTTGAAAACGAAAAATATACTGTTGCGATTTTTGAATGTATTAAATGAAAAATGGAAATCCCGACAATAAATACAGCGGTGATCAATAGCCCAATTGGTAGAATTTTTTTGGAGTCAAAAGGTGAAATGCTTTCAAAAATTCAATTTGTGGAAGACGATATTGCTTTTGTACAACCAACGGGAATACTTCATAAAACTTCAATTCAATTGAGCGAATATTTTGAAGGATCGCGCACGACTTTTGACATCGCACTGCTACCAGTGGGAACACACTTTCAAAAAAAAGTATGGAATGAATTGCAAAAAATTCCTTTTGGAAAAACATGCAGCTATCAAGAAATAGCATGCAGACTTGGCGACATAAAAGTGATACGCGCAGCAGCAACTGCGAATGGTAGAAATCCATTGCCCATTATTATTCCTTGTCATCGTGTGATTGGAAAGGATGGTTCGCTTGTGGGATATAGCGGGGGTGTATGGCGCAAACGCTTTTTGTTGGAATTGGAACAACGAAAGTTTCAGCCAAACTTACTTTAGGATTTATGATTTGAGATATACGATTGATCCATTCTCCATTTTCAATTATTAACCACCACCTGCACCGTATCTAACCAACTACCGCCACTCACCCAATGCACTTGATACACGCCACTTGCGCAGCCACTCATGTCTATTTGTATTTGATAATTAGTTCCGAAATTGCTGATTGGCAAACGCTCTATTTCTCTGCCTTGTGTGTCGGTGATGATGAGTTCTGATTGACTAAAGTTTTTTTCTATGGTAGAAATTTTATCCACACTCCATTCTATTGTGCAACGGTCTTTTACAGGATTTGGAAACACGCTCATACTGTTTTCAAAACCCAAAACAATTTCTGACACGTTTATGTTTTGGCAGCCGGGTTCGAGGCAGCCGTATTGTTCAAGGCGCATGAGCCATACTTTTTCAAGGTCGTTTTCATCATGTATTTGCCCCCAGCCGCAGGTTACAAAGCCTCCGCTTTCGAGGGGGGCTACATCGGTGATATAAAAATTGCTATAAAATTCCAAAGAATCATCGTTGTCAGGAAAATAATACGTGCGCAACCAAAGACTATCAAGTGCCTGATTAACTTTAAAGAGATAACCCCTAACGTATGGCCTGTCCGGCAAATTTCCCCATGCCTCACTCATGTACTCGCATCCCTCATTCGTACCGTATTCGCCCCAACATAAGTACTCATCATTAGGCAGTTCTTGCATACCGAAGATTTCTCCGTAGTTATACGAGAACCCATACTTTACTTCTTCTATATTTAGACCATCGCCTTGGTCTTCAATTATGCTAAATTGAAATCGCTTGTTATAGTATTGCGAGATGGTACCGCTACTAACGTTCCAGTTGTTGGCCACGAAATACCAATTGGGTTCTATTTCCGAAACCCAAGCTAAAGATGACGTATAAACGCCACCGTATTCCCTTCTCCATATCTCATTTCCCATCGCATCTATTTTGATGAGGTATTTTAAATTGGCTGAGTCTTGATAACCCGGCTCGCTGCAATTGACAATTGCACCACCATCCGAAGTTGGACATATTGAATTGACCTGAAAGGAATCTTCATAGACTTGTTTCCAAATCTCTGTACCGTCCAAATGGCATTTGATAACGATGCTGTTATATGCACCCGGGTAGTTGAAGTAGCTATTGGCAATACACCTACTTCCATAGATGTAAAATGTAGAGTCTTCTTTAAGCACTCCATTGAGCAACATTTTATCATCATTGTTTATTCCTGTAAATTCTATTTGTTCAAGGGTGTCTAAATTGTGATTCAATTTCAACAAAGAGTTTTTGCGGATTATTGGGTTCTCAAAATATTGATTGTAAGCCATGTAAAACACAGAGTCTTCAACATTATTTAATTGATTAAATCCAGAATAAATGGAATTCCAAATAGTCGAATATTCAGATGAATCTTGAAATGTTTTGTGTTGCAAAATTTCGCCAGTCATATTTACTTTGTATAAGGCTGCTCTTTGGTCAGCCACCTCATTACCAAGTATTAGGGTTATGTATATGGTATCATTAATAATAGTGCATCCATAAGGACGAGCATAATTATTTATTTCATAAGGATTGTCCAATAGAATATTCATTGTTTGGCCTTGCATATCGAGTGCAAATGCAATAAGAGCACATAGGAAAATTATTTTTTTCATTGTCCGAAAAATTATGAAACCCCATCGCAGAAATTTTTCTGCGATGGGGTTTGTTTGTTTTTACTCTGTAACTACTATTTTATTTTCAGCAATGGCTTTGCCTTCAAGCATCAATCGGATAAGATAAATACCTGCCGGCTGTTTGGCCATATTCAATTCCAATATTCCTTTTCCTGTCAGTTGGTGGATAGAAACGGTTCTCCCTATTTCGTCATACAATTCTATGGAAGCTACTCCATCTGCATCTGCGGGGTAACTGATATAGGTAATGCCATTGGTTGGGTTGGGGAATGCGCCTAGCGTTGGTTTTACGAAGTCCTTTTTTTCGCGGTGTATTACCAAGCTTCTTTCTTCCAATGGTATTTCTGGCTCGGGCAATATGGCTGTCAATTCTAAAGAATGTAAAACTGCGAGGGCTTGGCCGTAGGCGGAGCACGCAGGAATTGTTTTCAAATTATCCATTTTTCTTTTACTTCAAGTTACACATTCCGATCTGCTTTTAGAACAGGTCAGAGACCTGTCCTTACTCCACCACCACCACTTTGCCACCCAGCCAAGTAGTACCAACCGCCCAATGCACATGATAAAGCCCGCTGGCAAGGCCCCTCACACTTATTTGTTCCGTGTGTGTTTGTCCAGAATGCAACACAGGCAATGCTATTGTTTGCACCGTTTTGCCTTGCATATCTGTAAGCACCAAGCGGTGTTCATGGTTCAAATCTATTTTGAAATCAGCAGGAATGTCCAATTGTACTGTTGCAAAAGTGGTTGCGGGATTTGGAAAAACCTTGAGGTAGTTTTCCAAACCCATTACCATTTCTTCTATGCCCACTTCGCAGCCGGGAATGAGGCAGCCCAAAGAATCTAATTTGAAAAGCCACAATTGCTCTAGGAGCGGAATAGGATCGAAAATATCATTGAACACCGAACCGCAACCTACAAAGCCGCTGCCATCGGGCAGGGGTATTATTTGGTTTACAAAATGTTGGCTGTCCTCGCTATCATAATGCCACCACTTGCGGCACGAGA
>JAYSWI010000248.1:0-5810 GCA_043718125.1 Flavobacteriales bacterium | reverse complement strand
TTTGATGCCTGCTCTTGAAAGCCGACACCGATGGGCCTACCATCATCTTTTATACAGCATTGATTAACACAATTCAAGTTAATCATTCACAGCACACTGCAGCGAAGATTGGAAAACGCGAAGGAGCGTTGAAAAGATATCTAAATGGTACTGCCCTTCTGCGAGTGCTGAAGGGGTGCTGCAATATTTTGATATGGATTCTGGGTTTATCTCAATTCTTGAATCCTTAGCCTTCAAGCGAAATTATATTTCTGCACTTCTTGTGGACAATATCTCTAATACATTTCGCCCTTATTCGAAAATAAAAAAAATAAGGATGTCGCAAAAGGTATTCTCTCAAAAATATATAAGTGTAAAATTGGTAATAGGTATTTTGTCGTTGTGCGTGGTGGTCATTTTTGGCGCAGCCGCAAGACGAACGGTGCCGATGGCTTATCATTCTCCACATGACATGCTTCAATACAGAATGATGAATGGCGGTAACTTGCCTGTAGATACTAGTGGCCTTTTTATAGGCTCGGGCAAATGTGCCGGATGTCATGGTATTGACAATGCCGCCAATCCAATAGCCAATCTTACAACCGAGGGTGAAAACGTGAGTCCAACTGAAAATTGGCGTGCAACGATGATGGCCAACAGTGCTAAGGATCCCTTTTGGCTTGCAAAGGTGCAGCATGAAATAGCCATTAATCCACAGCATGAGAATGAGCTAATAAATAAATGTACTTCCTGCCATGCGCCACTTGGAAGGTTTGAAGCTTTGCACGATGGTATCGAAAATTATACCATGGACATGCTTGCAAGCGACTCATTGGCCAGGGATGGTGTAAGCTGCATGGCTTGTCATTCGCAGCAGATAGAGACTTTAGGGAATGTTTTTTCTGGTGAATTGACATATAATGGTGATACGGTTTGGGGACCTCAATTGAATATTCAACCTAATGATGAGCCACTTTATGCTGCGGTGATGTCCAGTTTCGTATTGATTGAACCGGTGCCTGATACGAAATTCTCTAAATCCGAATCTTGTGCGGGATGCCACACTTTAGCAACACATACCGTGGATCTTGGTGGAACATATACCGGAACAGATTTTATAGAACAAGCCACTTACCACGAATGGCTGAACAGCACTTACAACGCTATGGATACTTATGACGGGGAATGTCAAGGGTGTCATTTGCCACGAACAGAAGAACCGATAATTCTGGCTTCAGGTTATTCTTTCATGCCACACCGCGAACCTTATGGCCAACATTGGTTGGTAGGTGGTAATTCTTTTATGCTAGAATTGATGAAGAACAACAACCAAACACTTGGTCTAACTGCTAGTGATGAACATTTCAACACCG
The DNA here is from genome assembly GCA_043718125.1 of Flavobacteriales bacterium. GTDB lineage: Bacteria > Bacteroidota > Bacteroidia > Flavobacteriales_D > Sanyastnellaceae > JANNVZ01. The sequence continues at coordinate 4,458 of JAYSWI010000248.1, read as the reverse complement.
TCATTGACCGCACCTTGAATCAACTGCACAACGAAACTGCAACGCTCGATATCACGCAAGGAATTGTAGATGGTGACACAGCACGCTATACCATCAAACTTACCAATCTGGCAGGGCATAAATTCCCAAGTGGATATCCTTCACGCAGAGCATATATCGAATTTGTGATGACTGATGAAGATGGAGTTGAGATTTTCCATTCGGGAGAATTGTTGCCAAATTTTGAAGTAGTAGGTCAGAATGCTGCTTGGGAACCGCATTATGATTTGGTGACAGATGAAGGCCAAGTTCAGATTTATGAAATGGTGATGGGCGATGTAAATAACAATGTGACAACGGTTTTGGAACGTGCAGATCATCCAATAAAAGACAATCGTCTTGTGCCTTTAGGTTTTGTGATGTCCCATCCAGCTTATGACACCACAATGATTGTGGGGGTGTCAGCGTCCGATTTGAACTTCAATTATGCCGCTGGCGAAGAGGGTTCTGGTACAGATGAAATTCGGTATCACATTCCTGTTTCGGGCATTAGTGGCGTGGTTCAAGTAACCGCTCGATTGATGTATCAGAGTTTGCCACCAAAATGGAACGATGAATTGTTTGCCACAGACAATCCAATCATCAATGAATTTGAAGCGATGTATTTGGCTGAAGGTGCCGACCCTGTGGAAGTGGCAATGGCTCAAACGTCAAGTACATTGAACAACATAGCGCATCATGATAATTTCTTCAGAGTAAGCCCCAATCCAACCAGCAATGGGCTAGTGGTGGTAGATGCAGGAGGTGATGTGATCAAAGAAATTAAGGTATATACCATGGAAGGAAAACTAATTGAAAATAGAAAAATAGGCCAAACAAATACTACCATTTATTTGCCGAAAACTATTGGTGTTTACTTGTTAGATGTAATTACTAATAGGGGCCGCAGGGTTGAGAAAGTTTTGCGCAAATAGTTTTTCCAACAAGAGATTTTTTTCTTCAGACTACCACATTTAAAACAAGCCCTTCATCAGCCAATTGTACATGAGGGAATATTTCCAAAGCTTCTGATTTAAATTCCTCATCATCGGTGTAACGGGAACTAAAGTGGCCTAGCAAGAGTGATTTTGCATTGCATTTCAAAGCGATTTTTGCGGCTTGCTTGGCGGTACTGTGAAAAGTAGATTTGGCTCGTTCCTTTTCCGACTCCAAAAATGTTGACTCGTGATAAAGGAGTGAAGTGCCTTGCAACCAGTCAATCAATTTCTCGCTATATGCTGTGTCAGAGCAATAGGCATAGGAGCGCAAAGCAGGCACGGCACTACAAGCCTCCTCATTTTTCAATATTCTTCCTTCTACCTCTATGTCAAATCCTTTTTTCAGAGCGATGATTTGAGATGGAATTAAATTGTACATCGCGATGGTTGACTTATCCACTTTGGGCAATCTTTCTTTTTCCACAAAATGAAATCCGCAACAGAATATGCGGTGCTTGAGCGGAAAGGAATAAATACACAATGATTTGTCTTCGAATAAAAGTTGTTTTCCGTCTTTGTTTGTTGCGTGAAATTCAATGGTGTATTCGAGAAATGTTTGTGATACACGCAGACTGAGATCTATCAATTCTTTTAGTTCGGAAGGGCCATAAATATTCAGGTTTGATTTCCTCCCAAGTAGATGCATACTGCTTATGAATCCCATCAATCCCAGATAATGGTCGCCATGCAGGTGTGAGATAAATACATGATTGATGCGCTGCAATCTGACTTTGAATTTGCGCATCTGCATTTGCGTTCCTTCGCCACAGTCAACAAGAAAAAGTTTGTCGTGCATGTTGATCAACTGCGCACTTGGATTGTGTCGGCTGGTGGGTGTGGCTGCCCCGCAACCTAGTATGGTGATTTCGAAAGTCAATGGTTGGGAAAAATTTCTGTTGCCAAATTCAATGACGCTATAAAATGATCTGACTGTATATGATGGGTGATTTTTTTATCGTTTAAAAAATCTAAGATGTTTTCTGTAGGCATGTTGCCTGTGAGTTGGTCAACAGCCATTGGGCACCCACCAAAACCTTTAATAGCACCATCAAATCTGCGGCATCCAGCATTCCAAGCAGCATCCATTTTTTCGTGCCATGTGCCTGGAGTGGTGTGCAAATGTGCTCCAAATTCAACCTGTGGAAGTGCCGTAATTACATGATTGTAAAGATTTGAAATTAGCTCCGGTGTAGCAACACCTATCGTATCGCTTGGGGCAATGGTTTGAATGTCAAATTCAACAAATAGCCTTTCGCACCATTGTGCTACAAGCTGCGGATGCCAAGGGTCGCTGTACGGATTTCCAAATCCCATCGAGAGATAAACCACCAACTCCTTGCGTTGCCTTTTGCATAAGTTTTGAATTTCTGCCAGCCTAACCAGCGATTGCTCAATGCTGCTATTTGTGTTGCGTTGCTGAAAGGTTTCACTTATCGAAAATGGAAAGCCGATATAGCTTATTTCATCAAGTTGGGCGGCAGTTTCGGCACCTCGTGTATTGGCCACTATGACCAATAATTTTGAGCTTGTAGTATTTAAGTTTAAACCTTGAACTACCTCCAAAGTATCCCGCATTTGAGGTATCGCTTTTTCGGAAACAAAACTTCCAACATCAATAGTATCAAATCCACATTGCAGCAGTTGTTTGATGTACTTAATTTTTGACGCAGTTGGTATCCAATTTTTTATGCCTTGCATGGCATCGCGCGGACATTCTATAAGTTTTACTTTCGGGTTCATTCTATTTGAGGCGAAAGTATTGGGTGCTTTGTTTTTCTCAACACAAAGCTTGATAATACCGTATCGGTATCTGTTTTAGGCCAATCTTTGCTACGCTCGATTTGCCTAAACAGCTACTCTAACGGCATTTATCCCCGCACTTGCGGGATAATTACATTCTAAGTCCATCCCGCAAGTGCGGGAGGACTATTTTGAACTAAGAATTGGTATAGGAAGAATGAAAAGTTTATTGTTGAAGTATTTCTATTCCAAAATAAGGCAAGAACACTTCAAAAGACTTAGCATTTAGTTACCACTTTTCTCACACAGTTTACAATGTATTCAAGTTGCTCATCACTCAATTCAGTGTGCATTGGTAGTGAAATAACATTTCTGCACAAGCTTTCCGAAACAGGGAAATCACCAGTTTTGTAACGAGGGTCTTGATATGCTTTTTGGTGATGAAGTGGCAATGGATAATATATCATACTGGGTATGCCTAATTCTAATAGCAACTCTTGCATTTTATCTCGATTCAAGCCATCAGTTAATAATGTATATTGATGAAATACATGTGTACTATTGACAGCCCTGACAGGGATATGCAATGACGGAATACCACTTAATTCCTTATCATAAAAAGCTGCTGCATTTCGCCTTGAGGAGCAGTATTCATCAAGATGTGATAACTTGACATTTAGCACTGCGGCTTGCATTGCATCAAGGCGACTATTAACACCTATTTTATCGTGATAATATTTCACGCTTTGCCCGTGGTTGGCTACCATTCGCATTTTGTTAGCTAGTTCATTGTCTTGTGTTAAAATGGCACCACCATCACCATAACAACCTAGGTTTTTGCTGGGGAAAAAACTAGTGGTACCTATATGCCCCATAGTGCCTGCCTGTGCAATCGTTCCATCCGAAAATGTGTATTGCGCACCAATTGCTTGCGCCACATCTTCTATGACATATAGGTTGTGTTTTTTGGCCAAATTGAGCAATGGTTCCATGTCGGCACATTGTCCGAAAATGTGCACCGGCACAATGGCTTTTGTTTTTGGTGTAATGGCCTTTTCAATCGCTTTTATGTCTATGTTAAAAGTGTGTGCATCCACATCCACAAGAACTGGCGTAAGTTTCAAAAGGGCTATTACTTCCGCAGTGGCTACATAAGTGAATGTTGCCGTTATCACTTCATCGCCTGGTTGCAAGTCCAAAGCCATCATGGCTATTTGCAACGCATCGGTGCCATTGGCGCATGGGATAACATGCTGCGAATTGGTGTATTTACCCAAGTCTTCTGTAAAGGTCTTCACTACGGGCCCTCCAATGAAAGTGCTGCTTTGCAGAACATCCATAATTGAGCGGTCCACTTCGGACTTTATTTTTTCGTATTGTGTGGTGAGGTCCACCATTTGAATTGCGCGCATTGTGATATTATTTAGATGATTTTGGTGTTAGCAGAAGCTGAAATTGTGTCTTCGATATATATTCATAGCACACGGTTGGAGTGAAAACAACTCTACGGACTATACTCGTTAATGGTATAATTAAATGGAATAATTGCAGCTAAATAGTCCAGACTAAAAGTGTATTCTGCACAGTCTAAATTTGCTTTGAACAATTGTTTTATTATTTCCTAACAATGCGTCCTCTGTCCATGATACGTGGCCCCATAGCCCCTCGCGATTGATATTTGCCCCGTTTGCCCTGAATGATA
>JAYSWI010000247.1:0-5819 GCA_043718125.1 Flavobacteriales bacterium | reverse complement strand
GCAACAATGGTAGGGGTGGGATTTGTTTCTGTAACTACCAATTCCACTTCGGATTGGATATTACAAAATTCGACAATTACAGAATAAGTATTGGGTTCATACACATCCATAAAACTTGCGCTGCCGCTAAGCGGAGGTTGCCATTCTATAACGGCATCAGGGTAGGCTTGCACAATTAGGGTCACAACATTATTGGTGCATAAATCGGCAGAAGGCAACGCGAGTATATAAGGAGTTGTGTAAACCGAAACTTCGATCACATTGCTTTCCAATGTGCAGCCATTCAATGTTATTTCGCACAAGTAATTACCGGGTTGTGATACAGATATGCTTTGTTCAGAACCCAAATTTTGACCAAAGGGTCCAAGCCACTGATAGGTTGTGCCTGTTTGTGCGCTAAGTAAAATGGTGCTGCCCGGACAAATAATTCCATGTTCCGGATCACTCGCAATTTGTGGTTGCGGAATAGCAGAAATAACCAATCCATCGCTGTTGGTAGTACTGCATCCATTTTCAAATTCTTCATAAGATGACACCAAATATGTACCCGGCAGGTTTACTAAAATGGAATCAACTCCAATGTATTGAACGATACCAGGACCGCTCCAAGTGTAGCTGTTAGCGCCTGTGGCGGTTAGCAGAATTACATCGCCTGGACACCAAGGTTGGCCACCTGCAATTTGTGGATTAGGATGCGGGTCGTCCAACAAAACAATGAATACTGAAATTTCTTGCGATGGATACCAAATAGTATCCACTGGACAAGGAGCAGGTGTAGAAAGAAAAGGTGTTGCAGTGATAAAATGCCATCCACTTTGCAAAGGCGACCAGCTATAGGATTCAAACCCATCGTAAGGCGGATAGTAGCCTGTGTCAATGGCTATTTGCCATATCGCATCAGTAAAAAGCGCGAAATCATCTTGTTCAAGTTGGTCAATAAGTTCTGTGGTAATAAAATCGTTTCCACAAATAATCAAAGTGTCATTGATGGGCTGATCCATCTCATTGAATTGAAGCAGCGGATCAATTTCTTCCAAAGGATCCAAAAAAATGACTTGTACTTTGTTCTCACCAGTACACCCATTTTCACCCACTACTGTAAATGTATAATCACCACTTTCTATCGCTGTAATTGGATTGTTTTCGATTTGTATTCCATTCGCATCTGTCCAATAAAAGGATTCTTCAGATTCGTCACCTCCTGTCAGCAACACTTCGTCCGGTGCGCACAACATTATTTCCATTGCATCAGGTGGCGATTCAATGTTGATGCCTTCATCGTCCGAAATGGTTGGTATTGGTTGTTCTAAAATTTCGACAAAAATGGAGTCTGAATAACTAGCGCATCCATCTTCCCGCTCCACTTCAATGCTCACCCAGCCGGTGCTTACTATTTCAAAGGTGTTTGCTTGTGAGCCATCACTCCATTGCCAATTGTACTCCGGCCCAATCCAGCAATTGCTGCCTGTATTGAAATTTATTTGAACCAAAGCACTTCCACAATTGGTAATCGATTGGTTGCATACAAGCGGCTCGTTGGTGTCGTTAATACATGGCTCTTCGATTGGGAAATTGCAATCACCTCTGCTATAAAAATCATAATGTGGCAATGTTAGATTTACAAAATTTCCGATGAAAATGTCTTTGTTTGCCTGGGCTTTTATGTGAATGAAACCACCGTAATTTGGATCACCGCACAATGCCCCGCTGTTAGGATTAGTCAAATTATCAGAAAACGATGGGATGAAATTGGAAGTATTTGAAGTGAATGAATTTAGATCCCCCGGTACATTAAAATATTTTTCAAAACTGCCAGCAAGCCTTGGTTCATCAGCATTTTCTCCATTTGCGATTGCACTACAAAACTCACTGCGAGGACCACCATATTGGCGGGTCCATTCGCGATTGCCAGTGCCGCTATAACGTGTTACAAAAACATCTCGAAAGCCTGCACTGTTGAAAAGGCCTTCGCCCAATTCATCAGCGTATTCTGAAAAAACACATTCGAACGTGCCAGCTATGTAGGCTTCATTATTTGCACCAATGCAAATTGTTTTGGCAGAGCAATAACTATCGCTGCCGTCCTCCATAGCCCATATAACTGCACCTGCACTCGAATACTTTGCTAAAAAAATACTTTGAATATTGGCAGTGGCAACTACTTCATTATTCGTTGCGAAAAAAATGATTTGGCCAATACTCTCCCCCGTAATCAAGACATTATTCTCACTATCGCAGCGCAAGGCATTTGGTGAAATTTGGGTTGCCGCAATTTTAGAAAACCACATCTCCTGTCCGCTAGCACTGTACTTTACTACATATCCGACATTTTCCAAATCATTAGTATGTGTTAGATCAAAAGTGATATCTCCAGAAAATTGGCCACTGATATAAATATTATTTTGACCATCCACACAAACATCCGTTGGATTTTCATCGTTGATTGTACTACCTTTTCTTGCCCATATCCAATTGCCATTATTGTCAAGTTTTGCAATGAAAATATCGGCTGATGGGCCGACTCCACCTTCTGAATTAGCGCTAACAAGATTGAGCAATCCAAAATTGGCCGACCCTCTAAATCGACCAGTGATAATGACACTTGCATTGGCGTCAATTGCAATTCCTACTGCCGCATCATTGCCAGAGCCACCTGCTGATTTCGCCCATACAACATCTCCTTGCAAGTTGATTTTGGCAACAAAAACATCATTGCTGTCAACTGCATTTAAAGTAACAATTCCAAAATTGGCTTGGCCAGAATAAAAGCCACAGATGTAGGTATTGCCATCATTGTCGTTGGTCACAGCAAGGCTTCTATCTGTTGAGAGTCCTCCAAATTTTCTTGCCCAAAGGGGGATGCCCGCTACATCATATTTTGCCAAAAAAACATCGCTACTTCCGTTACTTACCAAACTGCCAACACCGAAATTGCTGATGCCTGAGAAATATCCTGTAACACAATAACTGTTGTCAGAAATGGAGTGACTTATATCTAATGCTTCGTCCAAATTATTGCCGCCTGCTTTGCGCAACCAATTGCCTTGCGCATTGCAGAAATAACTTGTAGAAATTAGAAAAATGATGAAGATTGTTCTGGCAGTCACAGTGGATAAAAATAAAATTCAGCGTGAAGATACTTATTCAAGACCTTATGTTGCTTTTGATTTAGAGGTTGTTTTGCGTTCTAATATTTTTATTGTTTTGGCTCAATAATTTTTGTTGTTTCTGAAGACACAGCGAATGCGCTTTAGAATCATGCATGGTTGAGGGTGCGATTTCAATGAAGCCATAAGCACAGAATAAATTACCCCTATTTTCTAGCTTGAAATAAAACCAATAAGCATCCCAACAAAATTTTGTGCGTGCTTCCTTTTTGGCAATTTGAATTAGTGTTTTTATCAGAATCGTTAGCAATTTAGTTTCACTCAGCTTTTCCAAAAGTCTAACTTGATATTTAAGAGATTTTCATTCAAATTCAGTTTTGATTTTTGATTCGAATAAATTTGTTTCCTTCAAAAAAAAAATAAGAAATGGGAATGCACTTTGGAATTTGGATGATTGGAATAGCCTTCGCGGGTATTGGCTGGTTGGTTCAGCGACAATTGAAAAACAAATTTGACCGTTACTCCGAGCGTCCATTATTATCAGGATTTAGCGGTAGAGAAATTGCCGAAAAGATGTTGCGCGACAACAATATTGTTGATGTAAAAGTGGTGAGTGTGGCGGGTCAATTGAGTGACCATTACAACCCAACCACAAAAACGATAAATCTCAGCAATGATGTTTATCATGGCAAGAGTACTGCCAGCACAGCAGTTGCTGCGCACGAGTGTGGCCATGCCGTTCAACATGCTACTGCATATTCCATGTTAGGGCTTAGATCTAAGTTGGTGCCTATAGTGAATATTGCGGGCACAGTCATGCCGTGGTTGCTCATGGCTGGAGTGTTTCTATTGAGCAGAGTTCCGGGTTTATTGCTAATAGCCATTGCAGCTCAAGCAGCTATAACACTCTTCACTCTGATAACACTTCCTGTGGAGTTTGATGCTAGCAAGAGAGGTCTTGCTTGGATTGAATCAAAAGCAATAGTTGTTCCGCAGGAATATGATGAGGCGAAGGATGCTTTGAAATGGGCCGCTATGACTTATGTGGTTTCCGCATTGGCAGCAGTTGCACAATTACTTTATCTTGTTATGCGATACAGCAGTTCAAGGAAATAATAGAAATGGCTTGGCCCAACCCTTGCAACCAATGGCCCATCTATATCCATATTGTGAATGAAAATATTTTTACTTCTACCAAAAAAATCAGCAACACTCTTCGCTTTTATTTTGATACTCTGCGCATCGTGCAGCGAAGCCAGACGTTTGATGAAAGATGCTGAAACCCTTGAACGTGGCGGTCTGAAGAAAGAAGCCCTTGATAAATATGCAACAGCATACAGCAATTATCAAAAGGCTGAAGCATTGGTGGGAATGAAAAGAATGACGCAAGCCATTCTCGACAACAAATTTCAAAATGCGCAAGTGTTGTGCATGAGTGAAAATTTTGAACCTGCTCTCTCTGCTTATGAGGATGCTTTTAATTATTACAATCAAAATTTGAAGTTCGAGTTGAAGTATCCTTTGAATGCGCAAGAGAACAATACTTCGTGTAAAAACGCATACATAGAAAGTCTTTACATAGAGGCGGAACAAGCCGTAATGCAAGAAAAATATGGAGCAGCGCAAACGCTAATTCAAAAAATATTTTTCCTGGATAGAAACAATCAAAAGGCGCAATACCTCGATTTGTTGTGTGATGTGCTGCCTAATTACAACGCTGGAAAAAAAGCCATGGAATTGAAATTGTGGCGCGAAGCATATATCTATTTCAACGAGGTGTGTTTAATAGATGCAGGACACAAAGACGCTATGGATTCACGCGCAGAGTGCCTTTCAAACGGAATGTTTACTGTGGCCTATAAGTCTAAAAACAATGCGCTTATAGCAGATAATTTGGAGGAGGCTTTGGCCACAACCGTCAAAGGCGACTTGTTGGAAAATGAAAATCCGTTTCTGGAATTATTGGAACGTGAAAATTTGGATGTGGTAATAGAGGAACAACAAGAAACACTTGCCCCAGAGTTTGATGATTCTCAAAACACCTCAAGCCTTGGCAAATTAAAACGTGCGCAATTCGTATTAAGTGGCGAGTTAGTTTATTTCAAATCAGAATTGACACCGGAAACAAAACGAAAATGTGATTGCGCCTCCTCACTCGGAATTTTTTCTGACAAAGTAATTTGCTCGGAAATCAATCAAACAAGGAGACTCAATTCTTCATTCAAGTACCAACTGATAGATGCCGAAACAGGAAAACTTTATATCTCGGATGTCATTTCTTTTTCTGATGAAGATGTCTCTGTGAAATACGACTATGAGATTCAAAAAAAACTCAGCTTGACTTCACCCGGATTCCAACGAGACCATGACGTGAATCTCGGAAAAATGAAAAATCCAACCCCTGATATTTTGCTTACAGAACAGGATTTGCTGCTAAGAATGTATGTGTCCATTTCAAGTAAAGTATGCGCTGCATTGGTAAAATTCAGCCCTTGATTTTCTTCATTATGGCTGTATGAATAGTCACAATTTGCGGCAGAATTAATGAGGTGCCATTGTTGTTGATTGAATAATCTGAAACCAAAAGTTTTGCATCATCGCTGAGCTGATTATTCATACGCAATTTTATTTCTTCCACCGTCCAACCATTGCGATTTCTCACTCTATCAATCCGTATATTCTCTGGTGCAGTAACAAGCACCACGGCATCAC
>JAYSWI010000246.1:0-5822 GCA_043718125.1 Flavobacteriales bacterium | reverse complement strand
ATTATGACCAGTTTTCATATTTAAGAGTATATAGTGCTTTGGCGTTGTTGGGAGTGATAACATTATGCTTTGGTGAATTCCAACTTTTCAATGGCTTCAGTGGCACCAACCATCAAGTAAATGTTAGAGCTATTTCGCAGTCATCAATTGGCCATATAGTATGCGGCATGTATTGCAGCATAATTGGAGTAGGGCTTATGCTTTTTATTGTTTATCCGTTGCGTGTAGCTCTTTTCCGCACCACTTACGGACTGCGTCAGTGGCTCATTTCAAGTTTTATATTATACATTGGTTGCTCTCTCATATTTCATGTGGCTATGGGTTTCATTGGCATGAATGAGCAAGTGGCCATGAAGCTAGATGCAATGAACAGCAACATTGCATCCGAAGTGCGAATGCATACACAAAGTTTGTTTATGGTCATTGTGCAGCTCAGCCTGTTGGTTGCAATGCTCGTTTCGCTTCTATATACAATAGTAGTCATCAAGAAAAATTCTTTCCTACCCACTTGGAGTATTGCATTTTCACCGATACTTATTTTTCTCCTTATTAGAGAAATACCTTGCTATTTTTTTACCATTCCCGCTCCTTATGGAGGTTGGTATCAAATAGCAAGTGGCAGCATCGGCCTCTTTATTTTTCTAAGCATCATCATTAGATTTAGCTTAAAAAATATAGCCACCAACTAGCGCAAACGCCCTGATACAAGCAATTCCAATTTCAAAATAATCCGAAGACTATTTTGAAATTGTATCTGGTAATATTTTCCAACCAAATGGCCACAAAAATTTAGTTGAACACAACGCTATTTGTCCCCAATCCAGTTTGGTATGATCCCAATAAACTGCCACTGATACTGTATCGGTGGATGGTGGATGCCGAAACAAAATCATTTACAGAAGCACACCAAATTTCCCCTGTTGTTGGATCAATATCCAGACTTCCCCTTTCATCCGCTATTATTTCAACACAAGAAAAATCGACATCCACAATATCGAATTTGAAGACGCCTAGATTCTCAAAATAAATAGTTTGACCATCGGGCGAAACAGCCAATTGCCTGGGGTGATCGCCATTTTGTCCAATCATTTGTTCAGCCTCTATTGCATAGGTGTCTGCATTTATTCGAAACATTTTTGCATCGGTGTGTCCAATCACCTGCCATGATCCATCATAAAGTGTTTCGCCACTGCATATCACCCATAAGTCTCCGTTGGCATCTTGCACAATGTCCTGTGGGCGGTCGCCTACTGTAATAGTTTGGACAACAGAGTTGCTAGCAAGGTCGATCACACTGATGCTATTGTCCATCACCGAGCCACCACTGTTGCACACCCACAGGCGGTTGTTTTCGAGCAGCATTTTCTCGGGGCCATTGCCAACAGTTATGCTTGCTTCAATTGTGTTGGTGGACAAGTTTATGACCTTAACAGTGCCAGAGGTGGAGCCATTGCTTATGTAAGCTTTGCCATTGTTTCCGTCCACTATATATCTGGGATAATCAGTGCCGGTTATTGTTCCAGCATTTTTCATATCACCCAGATTTATCAATTCCACTTTAGCAGAATTGTTAAGCACAGCATATCCTTTTGTGCCTATCACTGTCATTGACTGTAGCACGTCACCAAGCTCCACTGTGTTTTGAGTATAGTAAATATCATCTGTCACAATATGTGCATTGCTTATGTGTGTGATGCTTGCATTGTTGTTTGTATAAGAGCCTTCATTGCAGACAAACATGCCGTGCAAATAATTGGGAGAAACAATTTGAGCAACCTCATCGTCCTTTTTGCACGAGGCCAGAGCAATTGAAACCATTGCGAAAACATTAAAAATTCTTTTCATTGTTGATTGTTATTTGATTTATTAAAATTGATTTCTAATTGAAGATGCACATTGAAAACGCGACCTGGCATGGCATAGCTGCGCACAGATTCATATTGCGTATTCAACAAATTGTCTACCGATGCGCCAACGCGAAGCAGATGTTTCCGCAGTTTTATTTTTGAATTGACAAATACATTGTATATCAAATAAGGGGGCAGCGCCTTTTTGATTGAGTTAGCTTCATCAGTGTATCTGTAGTCTGTAAACTTCTGACTTGCTCCGATTGAAAACCATTTCTCCGTTGCCCTTATTTCAGAAAATAAAATAAGGTGAGGTGTATAGATAAATGTAAAAATATCCTGTTCATTCCAACCATCTCTATTGGTTGCGAAGGCGTTGGTGAGGGCAGTACGGTGAGTGAATGTTGGATTGAAATGTATATTCTTCAATGTGGATTGCAATTCAAATTCTGCCCCATTTGTTTTTACATGTTTTAAATTAACCGGTGTAGAAGTATTGTTTCCCGCTGGTTGCCACTGTATCCAATTGATAATGTTGTTATAGAAAAAATTTGTTTTCAGTAGAATCTTGAACCTCTTGCTTTCCCGCTTCCATTGCAAAGAGCTGTTACCGTTCCATCCTTCTTCAGCAAGCAAGTTTGGATTTCCACCTGGTTGCCAATACAAATCGTTCATGGTAGGAGTACGAAATTTTCTGTTTGCAGCTATATCAAATCTTAATTGTTGCGCTGGCCTTTGTACAATATTTATTGAATAAAAAAAGGAAAAAGAAGGTTTTGTTTTTATATCTCGATATTCCTTTTTGACTGATGCTTCAATTGCGTTTCTGCTATTGTGCCACCGCAGCATGAGTCCTGTTTGTGCTGAAAAAATTTGTTGCACACCGTTGGAATAATTGGAATTGTGTACCTCAAAATAATTGGTGTTGGCTTCCAGATTCATTTGCAAATGTTCCGATAATTGCACCTGTTGATGGGCCGCTACAACATGACTAATGCTTTCTACATCGTTTGATATTAGCCAATCTCCATCGTTCTGCAATTCATCGCGCCACATCAATTTTTCATTATTGAAAAAGTAATTGAAACTTGTGGGTCCCATTTTTCTTGCAGTGTGTCGAAGCAATAAGCCAAGGTTGATTCTTGTAAATTGATCTTCTTGTTCCGCATCGGAGGTGTTGTAAGAACCCATCGTTTCGGGCAGTAGCACTTGTTTTTGTTGATGCCACAAACGTGCAGAAAGCTGGTTGGAATTCCAATACCAATTGATGTCCTGTGTGAATCCTTTGTTTATTCCATCGTTGTGCGACTGTGTTATGCGCGGCTTGTCTATTCGATAAATGTCGGTGTATTCAAATCTGTTTTCATACCATTGATAAAAAATTTTGGTGCGCAAGGAAAATATTCCGTTACTAAATTTTTGGTTTTGTGCTTGTTGTGTTTTTCGCTTCTTGTTTACAATCTTTACATCCAAACCCGTCATTGTATTCCCCATTGAATTAACGGAAGAGTGCAGATAAATAAATGAAGATGTATCGACCACATCATTGGTAAGATTTAATCCGGCAGCCAGATTATTGGCAATGAATTGAGTGTTTCTTGGTTCGCTTGCGATATACAAATGGTCGAACAAAAATGCAGGAACCAACGACAAGTCACACATGCCTAACGACAGCGAATTGATTGCAAAGCCGTTCCACATCAAAGTGCTTTGACTAGAAGATAGGCCACGAAAACGAATTCCGGAAGCAGCTCCTGGCGCACCGTTTCGGTTTATTTGAGCCAGCCCTTTCGCGTCTAAAAATGCTCCAATGTCGAGTGCCAATTCGTTGGTTCTATCCTTCAAATTGAACTGATGAAAATTAAGATATCTACGTTCAGCTTTTAATGAAATTAGTACTTGGTCGGTGGTTCTGCTTTGGAGCAAAGTGTCGTTCTGCGCACAAATAATGCACGCTATTGACATTAGTAATATGAACAAAAAAAATCTTCTCATTCCCTGCCGATGCCTTTTCCCGAGCACCATATTTTGGGTTATCATAATGCTTGTGGCAGGTCTCCTGACTTACATCCTTTTTTGTTTCGCCTTCCCATCAGTGCTATGCCGACAGTGGCTATTGAGTAAAACAAAAACTTAATAGATGCTTACAGTTGCGGGTACAGTCGCGGCATTAGACCGCAGTTCCCTTTTTCATTCCTACAAGAAAAATATTCTTTCAGAAACCAAAAGCGGGGCGAATATATTTCATGCTAATAATTGAACAAAAGTTGCACAAATTAAAAAGGATTCAAATATTCAAAACCGCTGTTTCGAATATTTGAATCCTTGAATATTTTGAATTTAGAAAGCCTATGTGAATTGACAAAGAATGCCACCCATCAGCATCAAGCACACCGCCCAATAACCCACGTGAATCCAAATGTATTTCCAACTTTTTCTTTCAAACATTGCATTGATGCCAATGACAGGAAGCACAAACAATAAGTTGAAAATAAAACCGTGCAACATGCCGTGTTTAAACGTCCGGAAAGTATGGCCGTACTTGGTCATGATGTTCGTGAAGTCAGCATAAGCATCGCCTGTGGCGGTCATAAATCCTGGTTCATCCATCATCATGGATTGAAAACCGAATTGATGTATAACGATAGGACATAGCACCAACGCCATGAAAAAACTAAACAGATAAGTAAGGCCAAACATCAACGGCATGTTTGCTCCTTTCAGTTTTTCCTCATTCAAGCCGGTGGCTTTCATCCAAGCATTTCCAAAACCCATTTTGCCATACCAAAAGAATCCGATGGCGAGAGGGACAAGCGCAGCAAGTGCAATAACTAGAAAATTGAATTGTATCATTTTATTAAAATTTAATTGATTTGAGCGGCCAAACTAGTCCACTTTGATACATCTTCTAATTGCGACTTCATTTTTTCTAACCTTGCTCTTGGTGCTTCTCTATTTTTGTCCTCATTGGCTTTGGATTGATTTCTACCTATGCATCGACACATGTTTTTTCATCAAAATTTCAAACACTTCCATTCACATTTATTGAACGTTATCGTTTTTATCTTTTTGTTTTCTTTTACTTCCCTATCCTCAACTGGGCAATCCATTTCTAACTATGACAGCCTCTATCTGTCCAATCTAAAATCGCTGCTCATGCTGACTGATTCGCAATGTATGGCTATAGATTCTGTTTACTTTCAAGCACAAAAACAGATAATAATTATAGAAAAAGAAGTCCAAAAAATTTCGCGCAGCGATGCTTTCCAAGTTGCAAAAGATGAAAAAACAAAAGTGTTGATCAACGAAAAAAAGAACATCAAAGCACTGCGCGATTTGGATATTCAACTTGCTCTTAGTGCTGATCAGAAAATCATTTTTGAAGAAAAAATAAAACCTGTTAAACCCACCGTGGCACATTTCGGAATTAGCCATGACAGGGCCTCATGCGTGGTTTGCGTGCCAAAGTAAACCAAGGCAACTAGGGCAATGTAATTGTCAATTATTTTCGGCCTTACTATGGATTATTTGATTGTCATAGCTGTTGCTTTATTGGGAGCTTGCTTGAGTTTCTTCACAGGCTTTGGGCTTGGAACGCTGCTATTGCCTGCCTTCATGTTGTTCTTTCCACCACAGGTGGCAGTAGCCGCCACGGCTGTAGTGCATATACTCAACAATGTTTTTAAATTATTGCTTGTTGGCAAATACGCAGACAAAAAAATAGTCATTCGCTTTGGGTCACTTTCTGTCGTTGGAGCACTTTTGGGTGCATGGCTTTTGAGCAAAATAACTTTCACAGACGTGTTGATGGAGTATCATTTAGGTTCATGCTTTTTTCAAGTCACCGCCATAAAATTGATCATCGGTGTTTTGATTTTTATGTTTTCCATTTTAGAAATTTCACCCCTACTAAATAGTATTACGATTAACAAAAAACTACTGCCTTTGGGTGGTTTGTTGAGCGGATTTTTTGGT
>JAYSWI010000245.1:0-5824 GCA_043718125.1 Flavobacteriales bacterium | reverse complement strand
AATAACTTCTTAGAATTTCAGTAATGAGAAAGGGTGAAACCGATTTTAATTTCACGCTCAAATTATTAAACCAAATCTCTTATGAAATTCAGTCCCGGAGTTATTACTGGCCAAGCAATAAACGAAGTATATGCAGACGCACTTGAAAAAGGATATGCCCTGCCTGCAGTAAACGTGATTAGCACAAGCAGTATCAACGCTGTTCTAGAAGCAGCACGCGATGTGAACTCCCCAGTTATTATTCAATTTAGCCATGGTGGCGCAGCATTTTTGGCAGGCAAAGGGCTTGACAATAAAGACTTATGGGCGTCCACTATCGGAGCCGTTAGCGGTGCTTTGCACATACATAAAGTTGCCGAATTGTACAAGGTGCCTGTTATCATTCACACTGATCATTGCCCCAAGCCAATGAAACATTGGTTAGATGGAATGCTATCTCATGGAGAAATACATTTTAAACAAACAGGTGAATCATTATTCAGCAGCCACATGCTTGATCTTAGCGAATTGCCTTTGGCAGAAAATCTTGAAATTTGTTTCAAATATTTTGAGCGCATGCACAAAATAGGAATGACCCTTGAGATGGAACTAGGTGTGACAGGAGGCGAGGAAGATGGCATTGACAATTCTAGCATTGATGCAGAGAAACTATTCACCAGCCCGCGTGACGTAGCCCAAGCATACAAGACTTTACATACTATTTCGGAGAATTTCACTATAGCTGCCGCATTTGGAAATGTGCATGGCGTTTACAAGCCAGGCAATGTCAAATTGAAGCCCACCATACTTAGGGATTGTCAAAAATATATGAATGATTACAATAGTGTTTTTGGTCGCAATCCATTAAGGTTTGTGTTCCATGGCGGCAGTGGTTGTACTAGAGAAGAAATACGTGAGGCAATCAGCTACGGTGTGGTTAAAATGAACATTGACACAGATACTCAATTTGCATACGCTGAAGGAATCCGTGATTATGTGCTGAACAAAAAAGATTATTTGATGAATCAATTGGGGAATCCTGAAGGCAATGACAAACCCAATAAAAAATATTACGACCCACGTGTATGGCTTCGTGAGGGTGAGAAAACAATGATTAATCGTCTTAAACTGGCATTTGAGGATTTGAATTGTGTTGGTCGAAATGCCTAAGTCAGAAGGTTGTAAAAAAATCAAGAAGGGTTGCAGATTCTTTAACGGCATCATTGGCATAGGCTGTGTTGTTTTTGAAATTTATGTTTAAATGATAATCCACATTCATTAGCATTTCTATTTTGAATGCTTTAATTGTAACGCAACAGCTTTTGTCAAGAAAAAACGGTTGACTCTCAATAGGTCTTTCAAGGAAAGGACAATTATTGAAACTACACTAAAGTCACGCCTATTATTTTCGCCAGCCGTACTTAATTAAGACTCAAAAAAAAATCTTATGGAAATAGCTGTTGTAGGAACAGGCTACGTTGGCCTTGTGACAGGAACTTGTTTTGCAGAAACAGGCAACAACGTAACCTGTGTAGATATTGATGCCGCCAAAGTGCAACGACTCATAGCAGGCGAAATGCCGATTTTCGAACCACACTTGGATGTCCTTTTTGAGCGCAACATTCGCGAAAAAAGATTGCACTTCACTACCGATTTGAAATTGGCCGTTGACAAAGCTCAAATCATTTTTCTAGCACTACCCACACCCCCAGGCGAAGACGGCAGCGCAGACTTAAGTTATGTACTTGGTGTAGCAAATGACCTTGGTAAAATCATTACAGAATACAAAGTAATAGTGGACAAAAGCACGGTCCCCGTTGGCACAGCCGAAAGGGTGAAAGCCGCTGTTGCAGAAAATGCGTCAGTGCCATTCGACATTGTAAGCAACCCAGAATTTCTGCGCGAAGGTTTCGCAGTAGATGATTTTATGAAACCAGATCGTGTGGTGATTGGAACACAAAGTGAGCGTGCAAGAAAGGTCATGGAAGAACTTTACAGGCCATTTACCAGACAGGGAAATCCAATTATTTTCATGGATGAAAAGAGCGCAGAGTTGACAAAGTATGCTGCCAATGCTTTTCTAGCT
This sequence comes from Flavobacteriales bacterium, assembly GCA_043718125.1. Classification (GTDB taxonomy): domain Bacteria; phylum Bacteroidota; class Bacteroidia; order Flavobacteriales_D; family Sanyastnellaceae; genus JANNVZ01. Next base: position 3,759 of record JAYSWI010000245.1, on the reverse strand, counting down.
ACCAAAATTTCTTTCATGAATGAAATTGCCAATTTCTGCGAACATGTAGGTGCTGATGTGGACATGGTTCGCGCTGGAATAGGCACTGACACACGCATCGGCAAACGCTTTTTATTTCCGGGGATTGGTTATGGCGGTAGTTGTTTTCCAAAAGATGTTCAGGCACTTTTTCATTCTGGTATTGAAAACAACTACGAGTTCAAAATTCTGAAAAGCGTAATGAAAGTGAATGAAAGACAAAAGACCATATTGCTTGGGCCAATTCTAAACTACTTCAATGGCTCGTTGAGTAATGTGACCATTGCGCTTTGGGGCCTTGCTTTCAAACCCGATACTGATGATATCCGCGAAGCACCTGCCCTTTATATGATAGAACATTTGCTTGAAGCCGGTGCAAAAATCATTGCTTATGATCCAGAGGCTGTTGCAAATGTGAAGAAGCAAAAAGGATATCACATCACTTATGCAGAAGATCAATACGCAGCTCTTGATGGTGCTGATGCGCTTCTTATTTGCACAGAGTGGAGTGCTTTTCGCAATCCTGATTTTGAAAAAATGAGTAGATTGTTAAAAGCAAAGGTCATCTTTGACGGCAGAAATCTGTATGAATTGGAGAAGATGAAAGAACTTGGATTCTTCTACAAGAGCATTGGGCGCGAAACCATTATGGTAAGCGATCCTGCCATCGCGTAAGCAGTTATTGTATTGACAGAAATGCGTTTTTTATTTCCACTCAAGGACAAATATCACTGTACAACGAAATAAAGATATTCATGTCCATAGTACCTACAATATTGTCATCATCCAAATCGGCAGTGCAGCCAACGGTGCAGCCATATTGACCAATTAGAATAATTAAGTCAAGAACACTTACCACCCCATCGCAATTAAAATCGCCCAAGCAGCAATCATTCACAACCTCAAGTACTGTGATGGTGGTAGTACAGGAAGAAAAATTTTCGAATTCATCGAATGCAGTAATTGTAACAATTGTAGAACCGATGGGATACGTATCAGAAGCAAAACCTGTGTTGTTATAGTCGTTTTGAAAACCGTCAATTGCGCCACAATCCTCGGCCACTGCGTCAGGCACTGTTACAAAGGCATCCACCTCACCTTCCAAAGCGGTAACAGTAATGTCATTTTGACAAGTTATTTCGGGACTTTCGCTATCGAATGGAAAAATTGTGAACGAACAACTTGCTGAATTTCCTGAAAAATCCATTGCCGTTAATGTGATTTCGGTTGGCTCAAAAATCATAGTACCTGCAATAGGTATTTGCGTCACCAATGGAAATGGATCAACATTGTCCGTAACCAGAAATTCTTGTGTGAAATTTGGTATGACCACAACACAGTTATTGGCAACAAACATTTCTTCTGCCAAATCACCCCCACACAATATTTCTGGCGGTTCTATATCGCCACCGCCCGCCATGCCAACCAGCGTGATATCATCAACCGCAATAGTTGGATCCAAGCCTACAGCATCATCGTTGTTGACCCATCTAAATCCAATTTTCACGTTAGGATTGTTGCTTGCGCTTACAGGTAAAGTCATATTAAAAGCTGTCCAAGTTCCTTGTGGTGCACATCCAGTAATGGCCGTTTTAGCCAAGGCATTTATTTGACTCCAAACATTACCATCGTAATACCACAATGTTGCATCATCCAACGCAAGGTTTCCACCTTCAATGTAATTGAATGAAATTTCAATATCTGTATATGCAGAACAATTTATAGTTGGTGACTCAGCTCTGATATCAGTGACAATAGAGAAAACACCACCACCTTCGTTTAGAAAAGAGGCACCAATATCACCAATACCAAAGATGGTGGAGCTGATTCCAATGTGTAACGAAGCATCAGTAGTTCCACAGTCCTCACCACATTCGCCAGCGTCCATGCCACATTCAGCACCACTCACATACCAAACACAAGCATCGTCCTCGTTAATTCCTGTTTGGTTCACCAGCCATGCACCATTTGGTCCGACATAAGAATCGGCTTCACAATTACCATTGCACAAATTTTGAAATGACTCTGTCCAAAATGTAACTTGAGAAAAAGAAACGGATGGGATAAGCATCAATAGAAAGTAAAATAATTTCATAACATTTTGATTTTGATGGGGTGAAAAGTAAAGAGATAACTATGCAAATTCAATTTTGGTTGTTCAGCACTATTCGGCACAAAAAAACCGCCTTTGAATTTTTTCAAAAGCGGTTTCATTCTTGAATTTTCTACTAAAGAATAAGTGAGAAAATCAGTTTATTTCGATATCGTAATAAAGAAATATCGGTATCCATCAATCACTAAGTTTCTATATTAAACAACGCCTTGATCAAGCATGGAGTCAGCTACTTTTACGAAACCGGCTACGTTGGCACCTTTCACATAATTTACAAAACCATCCTCAGTGCCATATTGCACACAAGCCGCATGAATACTCTTCATAATATTATGCAAACGCTCATCTACTTCTTCTCTGCTCCACGAAAGTCGCAATGAATTTTGTGACATCTCAAGTCCAGAAGTAGCAACACCACCAGCATTGGAAGCCTTGCCTGGAGCAAACAATACCTTTTTAGCCAAGAATACATTGGTGGCTTCCAAAGTGCTAGGCATGTTAGCGCCTTCCGCCACACACATACATCCGTTTGCGACTAAAACATTTGCATCGGCTTCTTGCAATTCATTTTGTGTAGCACAGGGCAAAGCAATATCACACTTCACACCCCAAGGTGTTTTACCCGCTACATATTCGCATTTGTATTTATCAGCATATTCCTTAATTCGTCCACGATTCACATTTTTCAGCTCCATCAGGAAGGCCAACTTTTCAGTGCTAATTCCATCTTTGTCGTAAACATACCCATCGCTATCGGAGGCTGTAACTACTGTTGCTCCAAGTTGAGTCGCCTTTTCAATGGCGTATTGTGCAACATTTCCGCTACCAGAAACCACAACCGTTTTTCCCTTGAAGTCTTGTCCTTTAGTTTTCAGCATTTCTTCTGCAAAATAAACAGTACCGTATCCTGTAGCTTCAGGACGAATAAGCGACCCGCCCCAATTGCGGCCCTTTCCTGTAAGCACACCTGTAAATTCATTGCGTAGTCTTTTATATTGACCGAACATGAAACCAATTTCCCGTCCACCAACTCCGATGTCGCCTGCTGGCACATCTGTGTTGGGGCCAATATGCCTCGCCAATTCGCTCATAAAACTTTGGCAAAATGCCATCACTTCGCGGTCGCTTTTCCCTTTTGGATCAAAATCGCTTCCGCCCTTTCCTCCACCCATTGGCAATGTGGTCAATGAATTTTTAAAGGTCTGTTCGAATCCCAAAAATTTCAACACTGATAGGTTTACTGTTGGGTGAAAACGCAGGCCGCCTTTGTACGGGCCAATCGCGCTGTTGAACTCAATACGATAACCTCTGTTTACCTGAACTTCACCTTTATCGTCTACCCATGGCACACGAAAAATAATGGTACGGTCCGGCTCGGCCATTCGCTGCAAAATTTTCGCAGCTTTGTACTTTGGGTTTTCTTCAATGTATGGAATTACTGCTTCTGCTACTTCCGTTACCGCCTGCAAAAATTCAGGCTCATTCGGGTTTTTACTTTTGATGTCTGCCACGAAAGCGTCTATCGCTGTTTGGTATTTACTTGCCATTATCGAGTTGTAAATTATTAAAGTTATTTTTCAAAAACGGTGGCGAATGTAATCTTCTCATTCTATTGGACAAATTTGAAA
>JAYSWI010000244.1:0-5825 GCA_043718125.1 Flavobacteriales bacterium | reverse complement strand
ATCCATATCATATCCACCAGCAACAGCGGGTGTTTCATTATACATTTGAGGTCGCGCTTCTTTCCCATTTCGTTCATATTCTGTCTTATAGATTGGTCGTGGGTCATACAAATTCACGTACCACGGATACATGGTTGGCACCTGACCACCAACGTTCGGATTACCAGTGCTTATAGTCAAATTGACATCTTCCCAATCGTTGCCGGTACTTTGAAAAACCTTTGCCCTATATGAGAATGCAATAGGTGTATTGATGTCCTCTGCCCGCAAATCATAAACCGGATACCAGCCTGCATTTTGCACCACATAAGATAATTTTATGGGCGCAGTGGACGCCTTCGAAGCGCGAACTGTCACAAGTATTTCGCTTGGATTTTGTCCTTTGCGGGTATTCATTTGGTTGAGCGCATTTTGCAACCGATTTAGTTCTTCGTTGTTGGCCTTTTCTTGCTCCACTAATTCCAGCCATTTGTATTCTATTTCCTTGAAACGCACTCGAAAAAAATCAGCCATTTCTTTCAAGTCTTCTGCCAGCAAAACTGTATTGTGGCCATTGATGGTTCTGTTGTGTTCCATCAAAGTTTTTTCTTGAATCACCACTTTCTTCAGTGCCTCCACTTCGTGCTGGCGAAATTGCACTTGTGAAAGGCTATCCTGAATTCCTTTAACACGTGGGCTGGTGGTCTGATCCATCAAATAATTTACCTGATGGCGCACACTCATTATGGTGTAGTTGCCATGCCCTTCCACCTGCACACTATTGGGATCAAGATAAAGTGTGAGGTCGTTAATTCTAAATTGGTTTTCACCTTCTTTTAGCTGCACCGTGCCTGTTTCAGTTACTTGTGCGCCCGACATAAAAACTGTTACATCGGTAATCTTTGTGTCAATCGCTTTTGCTGTTGTTTGTGCATTTGTTGCAAGGTTTGCAATAGCGAATGTGCAACATAAAAAAAATTTGTTCATTGTATAATTAATTATTGGGTTCAAAAATAGACGTGCGCCATTTGTCAAGCATTGTGCCTAGAAAAAGGACAATCATATTGATGGGTTGGAGCCGCGTTTTATACCCGCTTGAATACGATGGGTTCATTCTTTTTTTTACACCCGTCTGACAGCACTCATGCAGAATATTTTTCTGCAAAAAAAAATGCACACCAAGTCATCTTATGACTGCGGACTTTGTCCATTTCATACATTCGCCATCCGTTTTTTTTGAACGGATCTAAATGCCAAATTCAAAAGCCTTTTCATTCTCCACCTTAAGCAATTTATTTGTATGAAACGACAACGCATCAGAGTGATGCTGCCTAGCTTCAATGAGGAGCAAAATTTGCCAAGCCTTTTGAAAAGATTAGAAAGCACCAAAGTAGAATTTGGGTTGAACATGGATGTGCTTGTGGTGAACGATGGGAGTACAGATAATACACTTAAAGTTGCTTCAAGTTTTGCTGGTGAAATAAATATTGAAGTGCTCGATCTGCAACCAAACAGAGGACTTGCAGGTGCAATGCGCGAAGGATTTATTTCTGCTTTGGAAGACTTGGAAGATAGCGATATCCTTATCACATTAGATGCAGATGACAGCCAAAATCCGGGCTTGATTTATCGCATGATTTTACAACTCCGTGAGGGAAGCGAAGTGGTAATTGCATCCAGATACCGCAAAGGTTCGCGCATATTGGGCCTTACCAATTTCAGAAAAATACTGAGCACAGGAGCGGGTTTGCTATTTAGAATGATGACTCCAATAAAAGGCGTGCGCGATTTTACTTGTGGCTACCGTGCTTTTAATGCAGGTCTTTTGAAAAGGGCGCACCAGTTTTACGGACAAAATTTTATAGAACAAAAAGGTTTCGGTTGCATGGCTGAAATTCTACTAAAATTAAGAAGGTTCAATCCTATTATTCACGAACTGCCATTCATATTGCGGTATGATCTGAAACGTGGTAACAGCAAAATGAATGTGATGAAAACTGTGGGCCAAACATTTGGACTTCTTCTAAGCAACAAAAAGTAAAAATGTTCTTACGCATTTCGCTCACTATATTAGTTTTATTGGCATTGGCTGCCTCCACACGCATGTATCAACTTGCACATTTCGGCCTAGATAGTTGCGAAACGCAAACACTTTGCATCATCAATGGATATGAAACGCATGGTGTTTTGTTGCCTATTTTATTTACACGTGAAGAAATACGAAAACACAAAACCTACCGCAATGTGGTAAACGCCACCATCAGTAACAATGGAAACAATGTGGCCTATCACATACTACTTTCTTGGTGGACCAAGGTGTTTGGAAATACCAACTATTCGCTTCGATTTCTTTCGCTTGTTTTTGGATTGATGTCGGTGATTCTGGGCTACTATTTTGCCCGTCAATTGTTCAATGAACGAACCGCAATTATAGCGGGTGTTTTAATATGTCTGCACCCAATGCTGATAGCGTATGGGCAGCTTGCTCAAAGCAATATGATGACGGCTTTTTTTGCTCTTTTGAGCACCTATTCGCTGTATCAAGTGGCAGTAAGCAAACGCCATTTGTGGTTGCATTTTCCGCTGTATGTGATTGCAGTAGTTTTATGTATGATGTGCAATTATTCGGTGCTTTATGTACTCGTCTCACATGTGTTTTTGGTGTTGTTTTTTCACAGCCACAAAAGGGCAATGATAAAATATGCTTTGATGGCAACAGCAATCATGGGGATGTTTTCTATATGGATTTTTAATGGCGGATTGGAAGGATATAGGTTGATGAAAACAGAACGCAATGCCATCATTCAACACGAAACAACTAGCAACCTTCCGGGTCAAGTAGAACCGACTTTATCGCAAGTGCTTGAACATGCTGTTCTGCTTTTTGGATTTGATTTTCGAAGTCTGTTTCTTCCATTTTCTATTGGCCTATTTTTCATTTTATTGACAAGCGCATTGTTGTTTTTTGCTTTAAAAAAAATTAGGAAATCTGAATATTTCCGTCAAGCCATGTTTGCTCTTTTTCCTGTAGGATTTTATTTTTTGTTTGCCATATCAATGCTTTTTGTTGATAGCCATTCTGGCCTGATCGACACCCACATCGCTAGCTATGCAATGCCATTTGCTTGCATCATTGTGGCCTTCGGAGTGGACAGGATGATGCAAGAAAATGTTTGGGTAAAACGCCTCTCTTTACTCTGTCTTGCCTGTGTTGTTATGTTCATGTTTGCCTCGGCATTTCCAAATATTTTTTTCAAAACTATAGCGAAGGAAGCCGATCCTTTTCCATATCACCATGCTGCTGATTTCATAGAGAGTAGAAGTGCCGAAGGAGATGAATTTGTTTTTCGAAATCATCGCGATGCATTGCTTACCAATTTATACATCAACAGAAAAATAGACATCAAGGAGCGGATAGATTCGAGTATGACAAATCATGATATTGTGTTGATGAAAAACAAGATTGAAATCGCCACTTATCAAATTTCAAAAAAGTAGTTGAAAAAAAATCTGTTATTCATTTTCGGAACTCGACCCGAAGCTATCAAGTTGGCCCCCATCATTAAGGTGTTTGAAGCTGAACAAGAGTTTGATGTGAAGGTTTGCGTGACTGCGCAGCACCGCGAAATGCTTGATCAAGTGCTTCAATTTTTCAACATCAGGGTGGATTTTGATTTGGATTTGATGCAACCCAACCAGTCACTTTTTTCACTCACCTCAAAGGCTATGACGCAATTGGAGGGCGTGATGAGAGACGCCAAACCTGATGTTGTTTTTGTGCAAGGCGATACCACATCTGTTTTGGTAGGTGCTTTATCTGCATTTTATGCCAAAGCGAAAATTGCACATATCGAAGCGGGTTTGCGCAGCGGAAACAAGCGTGTTCCATACCCCGAAGAAATGAATCGGTTACTATGTTCCAGGTTGGCTGATTTTCATTTTACACCAACAATTAGTGCAAGCAACAACCTAAGGCTTGAGGGCATAAGTGAGCATGTTTACATGGTTGGAAATTCTGTTATTGACGCCCTACACATTGCCACAGATAGGGTCGAAAAGGAAGATGCTGCCTACGCTTTACTGTTTCCTCAAATAGATTTCGATACACGAATCATACTTGTTACTTGCCACCGTAGAGAAAATTTTGGAGAGCCATTTCAAAACATTTGCGAAGCGATTTTGAAAATAGCGAACTCCTACCCTGATGTAAGTTTTGTATATCCTGTGCATCTCAATCCGAACATAAAACAAATAGCCGACAGACTTTTGATTGCACCCAACATCGTATTGCTGCCACCGCTGGATTATGCACCATTTGTTTGGTTGATGAACAAAAGTTATTTGGTGCTCACAGATAGCGGAGGCATACAGGAAGAAGCACCAGCACTGGGCAAACCGGTTTTGGTATTGCGCGATGTGACAGAAAGAAAGGAAAGCATCGAAGCTGGAACAGCCCGACTTGTCGGCACTGAAAAAATAAATATTGTCAACGCATTAACCAATCTGTTGGACAATAAAGTGGCTTACAAAACAATGAGCGAATCCATCAATCCTTATGGCAGTGGAAATACCAGTAAACAAATCGTTGAGATTGTGAAGCAAATTTTAGGTGCTTAGAAATTGGTGTTTTGCAGAATACCCATTTGGGTCAACTTTTTTGTTGAAGAATTAATATGATGTTGAAAAAAAAATATTCAATCCAAATTTCTTCTACGTAACTTGCACTTGCCTAACAGAAAAAAACAACCTTAACGAAATTCAATTATGGCAGCATCACGCGAGGAGTTGAAAATGGCTGTGCACGAAATCCTAAACGATGTTATCGAACAGGGTTTTTATCACCTTATCCGCAATCCACAGCAAAGCGATGAACTGAACTGTATCATCAAGGACGCCACTGATGAACTGAACTATCAGTTGATCAAAATTGATTCGCACAACCATAAACCCGGCAGCAAGGAATTGCACAGTCATTACGATTCCATTTCGCGCGACACTCAGCGCAAGTCCTTAGAGATGTTGTCAAGCCTGCAACGTATACAACATTTGGCCAATCCCCGATTGAATCGTATTTGATCTGCATGATGTGGGTTATCGGTGTTTGTTGGCAAAGCAACTTATTGCATTGGAATGATGTTGCTTTCTTTGCAACTTAGTTTTCCTTTTATATGCAAAAAATACTTACACTTTTTTTCTCATTTTCAACCATCGTTCTTTTGTCCCAAATGCCACAGCAAGGTGGCTGCGTGGTCACTTACGATATTCTTGAAACAAACCCTATTTGTTCATCGCTCAACGTTTTTAATTTGCCGCAAGGCAATCCTGCGGGTGGAGTTATTTCAGGTAATGGCGTTTTTGATGGATTGTTTTTTCCATCCATTGCAGGTGCAGGCCAACATGTCATTACCTACACTTATGACGATGGAATTTGTATCGGAACGGCCACTGATATGATTACCGTAGTTGCTCCAGAACTCATCAATTTGAGTGGCGATTTTGAAATCTGTATTGGCCAGATTACTATTATCAGTGCGCTCAATGGCAGCAACGTTGAATGGAGCGACAATTCAGTTGGAAATTCTTTAACTATTTCTCCACTGGAAACCGAAATATTTACTGTATATGCCTACGATACCAATAACTGTTTAAGCTCTGATGACTTTACAATTACAGTAAATGCATTGCCTAATATTTTCATTTCCGGCAATACTGATCCTTGTTTAGACGCGGAGGTTTTCCTTAATGCTTTTGGTGCTGTTACTTACGAGTGGAGTGTGGGCGGCAATACAAATACCTTGGAATTTATTGCCATTGAGGATACAAATATTTGTGTGGTTGGTACGGAT
>JAYSWI010000243.1:0-2037 GCA_043718125.1 Flavobacteriales bacterium | reverse complement strand
CATTTGGGTGGATTATCCAAGCTTTAGCGAAGAAATACAGATAGTGAAAAGCACCACCACCAACGTGCAAGCGCAGTTACAACCAGTTATTTCGGGGCAAGAAATTGTTTTCTACCAACAACTTATTCGAAAAATGCCAGTGGCAGACAACGTGATAGAATACGCAGTGAAGTTGGTAAGCAAAACCCGCCCCGGTGGCGAACATGCACCGGCAATGGTGACCAATTTCCTTAGTTGGGGCGCAGGGCCACGAGCCTCGCAGTACTTAATAATAGGTGCAAAATGCAATGCCGCACTCAACGGAAAATACTCGCCCGATATAGAAGATGTGAAAGCGGTGGCTACACAAATTCTTCGGCACCGCATAGTGCGCAACTACAAAGCGGAAGCAGAAGGATACACCGTGGAGAAAATAATTGCGGAGTTGGTTTGAGGGTAGAGTAAACTTATCACCTTCTACGCTAGTTTTTTTTTTGGCTGGTAAAAATTTCAGTGGTTGGTGGGGTTGAGCAACGACCACTTATTGTACCGCATGGACATCAGTAAAGCGATCCTTCGCGTTTTCTAAAACAGCAGTCCTTGTTATGAACTATTACAGTTGTCTATTCGCAATAAATTCGCCCACACATGCAACAGCGACTTCTCAAACGAAACGAAGAAATAGAAATCCGAATAGTGGACATGGCCTTTGGTGGTGTTGGTATTGGAAAAATACATACAGAACAAGGCGAGTTTGCAGTATTTGTGCAAAACACAATTCCGGGCCAATTGGTGCGAGCAAGCGTGGAGAAATGTGACAAGCGTTTTGCGCAATGCAAACTCATAGAGGCAATAGAGCTATCGCCCGATGAAACGGTCATTCCATATCAGCCCATACCTGGTGCGCCATACATCACGCTGCCTATCGAAAAACAACACGCATATAAAAGGCGCACTACCATAGAATTGTTCAAGCGCATTGGCAAAATTGAAAATGCCGAAGCATTGTTGGACGAGTTTATAGCCTCGCCCGCTTCCTTCCATTATCGCAACAAAATGGAATATTCATTCTCTGTTATTCGCTATGATTTTGAGAAGAAAACAGATGTCGATGATTTTGGACTCGGTTTCAAACACCGTGGCACTTGGTGGTGTGTGGAGAATTTGGACAAAGACTCCGGAATGTTTGATGCGCAGTTAGAAGCATGTTTGATGCAGGTGCGCGAATGGTGTATTGCAACTGGCCTTCCTGCATGGCATCCACCCCAGCGTCATGGGTTTTATCGTTTTCTTGTGGTCAGAAAATCTTTTCTTACTGGCCAGTTTCTAATCAATCTTGTAACCTCCGATCAGGCGATAGAAAAGTTTGATGCCACGAAATTTTCCGATTTTATGCAGTCGCTTTTTGGAGAGCGTTTGGCAGGTCTTATTCATACCATCAATCCAGATATTGGAGACCGTGTAGAACCACTCAACGGCAGCACTCACCTGCTCTATGGGCAGCCAAAAATTACGGAAGACATACTTGGTTTGCATTTCGAAATAAGCATGACCAGTTTTTTTCAAACCAATCCGAAGAGCGCAGAAAGATTGTATTCTAAAGTAATCGAATACACCACCGAAATTGGACTTAAACAAGAAGGCTACATCATGGATTTATTTTGTGGCACCGGAACTATTGCGCAATTGTTGGCCAAGAAAACAGGGCTTGAATTAATAGGCGTTGACATCATAGAATCGGCCATTGAAGACGCGAAGAAAAACGCATTGCGCAATAAGATAAGCGGGGTCACTTTCCATGCTGCCGATGTGGGCAAATTCTTACTTGAATTTCCGCAATACCAAAATGCTATTTCATGCATTGTACTCGATCCTCCACGTGGTGGTATAGCTCCAAAAACATTGCGCAAAGTGATGGCACTTGAGGCCACAAGAATTGTTTATGTATCGTGCAATCCATCCACACAAGCCCGTGATGCCATAGCACTGAGTGAGGCAGGCTATGCGATGAAGAAGTTCAGTATTGTGGATCAATTTCCACATACAAGTCATGTGGAG
>JAYSWI010000242.1:0-5828 GCA_043718125.1 Flavobacteriales bacterium | reverse complement strand
CGAGGGTTACAATCTTATCGCCAACCGCCACGCCTTCTTGAAATTTTTTCTGTTCCTTCGCTTTCTTCATCTGTGGTCTTATCATGAAAAAATAAAAGATGGCAAAAAAGCCGATCATAAAAATGATTGTCATGCTGCCTCCGCCTTCTTGACCTGTTGCTGCTTGTAATACTACTTGTTTCATTCGTTGTTATTTGTTGCTTGTTATTTGTTGAAATTTTTAGTTTGTTTTGAGTTTTTGCGCACGCAAAAAAAATAGCGATTTGGTCGGTGCTGTTTGCCGCCTTATTCTGAATTATTCTTCACTATTGCGTTCTTTCCATCTCTATTCCACCTTCTTTTTTATCCGGAATTACTTCTACACCAATCACCTCTCCTGCTAGTTTCAGTATCCACTCTTTGGGTACGCAGTTGGTCAAAACCGAAATGCTTTTTTCTATTTTACCGGGGAAACCCTTGCTGTTGAACTCAATTGTTATTTGACCCATTTCGCCTGGCAATATTGGTTCGTGCGACCAGTCTTTTGGCGTGGTGCAACCACAACTAGGAGTGACTTGCGCAATAACCAATGGTGTATTTCCTGTGTTTTCGAAACGGTAAGTATGTGACAATTTTTCTCCAATTGCAATTTTTCCAAAATGATAAATTGAAGAATCAAAAACAATGACAGGCCCACCATCAGCGGATTCGCTTCCTTCTGATGGCGGAAAGTTGAGCATTTCTGAAGTTATTTGTCTGTTGTCGGTTTGACAGTTGCAGAGCATGCCAGCAAGGGCTGCAATTATTATGAAATGGAAACGGAATTTCATTTTGCAAGAATGCACTTTAATTGAGCTGATTTGTAATGATGTTCCAAAATAATATTTGCATTAGCTACTTGTCAAGCTTTGTTTTTACCATTTGCCACCTTAAAAAAAGAACGCCATACAGAATTTGAGTTTTCAAAATACATGAAAGACGATGGATGCAGCATTCAAATTTGAAATTTTTGTCTATCCATTAAAGTAAAAAAATGGACGCATATTTTATCAAGCGTCCATTTCGATCTAAAACTTGTTTGTGTAGTCCCGACAGGAATCGAACCTGTATCAAAAGTTTAGGAAACTTCTATTCTATCCATTGAACTACGGGACCAGGTATTTAAAAAAAAAGTTTGCGAATGTAAAACGATTGATAGTCTTGAATTTGCAAACCGCATCTACTCCAAGTTGTTTGGCTTGAAATCTTATTTTCAATAAACAACGCTATTTTCAAAACTTATTCAACTAGGCCTCCGTAAGAAATTGCTTTTTGTAAACATTACCCAATAGAAATTCAGAATAAACTGACCACCCAAAATCCAAATAGAATGATTAATTTTAATGCAATGAGATTGCTTTTAGCAGCCTTGACATTTTCAATCTTTTTCGTTGCATGCAGCGATGAACCAAGCAAAACAGTCAACAAACCAACGGCTTCAGCCAAGCTGGACTCTACTGAGGATGCGCGTATAAAAGAATTGCAGAAAATTTTCTTTTCCATACCGTCTCCAATGGAAATGTCGAGCTTGATAAAAAGTCAGGGTTACAAATTCGATGTGTCGAAACTCAATGATGTTGAAAATGTGGACAAATACACAAGTGAAGAGCGACAAGCAATTAACCTTGGTATTTATGGAGCCGATCTGAGCTATGCAGCCATGTTCGATGAGAAGCAGGTGACAATGAACTACTTCGCAGCGGCACAAAAACTGGCAAGACAGATGGGTGTTGATGGCGCATTGACAGGCGAGCTGATAGAGCGCCTTCAGGGCAATCAGGAAAGTCGTGATTCATTATTGAATATCGTGTCGGAAGCTTATGCTGATCTTAATGGCTACTTAAAAGAAAACGAACGCATCGAAATATCGGCACTGATGGTGGCTGGTGGCTGGCTGGAAGCTTTGCATCTCTCTGCTGTTTATGCCAAAGATGGCAATGCGGATATGCGCAATCGTATAGCAGAACAGAAATATGCCCTCAACAATTTAGTGGACTATTATTCCAAATTTGGAGTAGAAACAAGTTTGCAAGAAATGGGAGCAGATCTAAAGGCGCTGCAAGTCATCTATAATCAGGCGGCAAAGGCCGATGGAAAAACTACAACTAGTAAAGGATCAGATGGTGTAGTAGTTATTGGAACAACAAGTACTGTTACCATAAGTGATGAAACAATAAGTGCCATAGCAACCAAAACGCAAGAGCTGCGTAGCAAATACATTTCATTCTAAATTAAGACCACCCAACACATTACAATATGAAAAAATTAGCCCTCATTATTACTTTGGCAATCATGCTACCGATAGCATCATATAGCCAATGCAGAGCGTTTACTAAAAACAAGTGTTTGCCAATCCTTGCAGGTTATGTGCAAAACGATAATTACAATTCTGCAATGCTTGTTCCTGGCGATGAGGCAGAATTGCTTCTTACTTTTTATGGTGGTAAAGAATACCGAATGGTCCTATGCGCTCACCCAATATTGGGGCTAGTTGAGTTTGAAGTGAAGGACACCAATGGTGAACTTATCTATTCAGGAAATTCTGACGAAAAGCAAATATTTGATTTCAAAATGGCCAATACGCAACAACTTATAGTGAAAATAAAAGTATTAGAACAACCATCGAGTGTTAGCACGCATGAAGGTTGTGTTTCTGTGATGATTGGAGCTAAGGAATTGAAATAATCTAAACTTTTCCGAATAAGAAAAAAATTAAGCCGCTTTGGTAATCCAAAGCGGTTTTTTGTTTTTGCGCTATGCAACAATGAAAATAAAAATTTAATGTCAATCTCCGAACTACTAGAAATGGCATTGTAAAACACTTTGAACAAAATCGAATTGCATAAAAATATCTGGTGGTGTACGAGGACGGTTCAGGACTAAATTTATTTTATGCCTTACTTCCTACTTTAAATTTTGCCAACAAATTTCTAAAGCGTCTGTTTCACTTCCACTTCTTCAAATGCTTCTATGATATCATTCACCTCGATGTTGTTGAATTTGTCGATGTTCAATCCGCATTCATATCCTTTCACTACTTCTTTCACATCGTCTTTGAATCGTTTGAGTGAGCCTAATGTGCCCGTGTAAATAACCACTCCGTTGCGGATGACGCGCACTTTGTTGGTGCGCAATATTTTTCCATCCATCATCATACAGCCTGCTATGGTACCCACTTTGGTAATCTTGAATACCTCACGTATTTCTGCCGTTCCTACTACACGCTCTTCTATCTTCATGCTCAAGAGGCCTTCCATGGCTTCTTTCACTTCTTCTATGGCTTTGTAAATGATAGAATAAAGTTTGATTTGGATTTCTTCATTCTCCGCCAACTTTCTAGCACTAGCACTTGGCCGCACTTGGAAACCAATAACGATGGCATCTGATGCGGATGCCAGCAACACATCACTCTCGCTTATTTGGCCCACTCCTTTGTGAATAATGCGTACTTGTATTTTCTCGGTAGAAAGTTTTTGTAACGAATCGCACAATGCTTCTACAGATCCATCCACGTCTCCTTTTACTATCAAACTTAATTCTTTGAAATCGCCCAAAGCGATACGTCTTCCAATTTCTTCTATGGTCAAATGTTTCTTGGTGCGCAAACTTTGTTCGCGTTGCAATTGCTGACGTTTTATGGAAATGTTTCTGGCCTCTCGTTCATCTTCCATCACGTGGAATTTATCACCTGCGGCTGGTGCACCTTCGAAACCGAGAAGTGAAATGGGTGTAGCCGGCCCGGCTTCTATTACTTTTTGGCCACGCTCGTTGAACATGGCTTTGACTCTGCCGCTCCATTGGCCTGCAATGATTGGGTCGCCCACACGCAAGGTGCCGCCTTCTACTAGTAGCGTTGTTACGTAGCCGCGTCCTTTGTCCAATGAGGATTCTATTACCGTTCCTATCGCACGTTTATTCGGATTTGCTTTTAGTTCAAGCAACTCCGATTCGAGCAATACTTTTTCTAGCAACGCATCCACATTTAATCCTTTTTTGGCTGAAATCTCTTGGCTTTGAAATTTGCCGCCCCATTCTTCTACTAGAATATTCATTGCAGAAAGTTGTTCACGCAATTTGTCCGGTTGGGCATCGGGTTTGTCCATTTTGTTGAAGGCAAAAATCATTGGCACATTGGCAGCTTGGGCGTGCGAAATGGCTTCCTTTGTTTGTGGCATCACGCTATCGTCTGCGGCAATCACTATGATGGCAAGGTCGGTTACTTGTGCGCCACGAGCACGCATGGCAGTAAACGCTTCGTGACCCGGAGTGTCTAGGAATGTCATTTTTCGGCCATCTGGAAGGCTCACACTATAAGCGCCAATGTGCTGGGTGATGCCTCCAGCCTCTCCTCCTATCACGTTGGCTTTACGCACGAAGTCCAGCAGCGATGTTTTGCCATGATCCACGTGGCCCATCACGGTCACTACAGGTGGGCGCGCCACCATGTCTTCGGGTTTGTCCACTTCATCTTCAATAGCGTCCGAAACTTCGGAGCTTACGAATTCTACTTCGTATCCAAATTCTTCTGCTATGATGTGTATTGTTTCAGCATCGATACGTTGGTTGAGCGATGCGAAAATGCCAAGCTGCATGCAGACTTTTATTATCTCCGTTGGCTGTTTATTCATCATGCTTGCCAATTCACTTACGGTAACAAATTCTGTGAGTTTAAGCGTGGAACTTTCCATTTGCTGGCGCGCCATTTCTTCCTCATTGCGCCTTGCTACAACGTCTCTTTTATCACGTCTAAACTTGGAGGTTTTCGATTTTCCCGGGCCGCCAAGTCGCGCCAATGTCTCACTTACTTTGCGTTGTATGTCGGCTTCGCTGAGTCCAACTTTTGGAGCTTCTGCCGGCTTTGCTCTTTGCTGTCTGCGATCTATTTCTTGCTGGCGCTGAACGTCCACTTTTGATACACGTTTGCGCTTGCGTTTTTCAGCATCGCCTGCCGCTGTTCCCGGCTTATTTTGTTCTGGCTTTTTCTTTTCTACAGGCGAAGGCAATTCAATGCGGCCCATCAATTTTGGCCCTGCTAATTTTTGAACGTTTACTCTTATCAGTTCTTTTTCTTCGGGCACTACAGCTACCACCGCAGGCTCAGGCAGGGCTTCTGCCTTCACTACTTCTTCCTTTACTTTTTTGCCTTTGGATGGTTTCTCAACAACGGCAATTTCTTCCACTGTTTCTTCTTTCTTTTTACGGCCTTTTGTTTTTGGTTTTTCTAGTGCATCCAGATCTATTTTACCTACCACTTTTACATCGTTTGTGGTGTCGCCTGCAGATTGGGCTGCTGTTATCTCCTCAGCCTTTTTCTTGATGATTTTTTTCGGAACCTCAATTTCAATTTCAGGCTCGGGCACTTTTACTATCTTTTTTTCCTTTTCTATTGGTGCAACAGGCTTTTCTATTATTGGTGCTGCTACCACAGGCTTTGGGGCGGGTTTATCCATCACCACTATTGGCCTTTCCTTTACTTCAATTTTACGTTTGAATTTGGAATAATCAATCTCAGGTTCTACCTCAACCTTCTCAACAAATTTTGTTTTTTTGGACTCTTCAAGCGTGATGGTAGCTCTTGACTCGCGGGCTATGGCCGCTACAGCATGTGACTTCTCAGCTGCGGCCTTGTCTCCTGCAAATTCGGACAGTATGAGGTCGTATTCCGCTCCTTCTATTTTGGCCATTGGGTTGTCCTCAATCTTCACTCCTTTTTTGACAAGGAAGTCCATGATGGTGCCGGTGCTAACGCCAAGTTCTTTTGCTGCTTTGCCTAATCGGGTTGCCTTTGTTTCTGACATAATAAATTATTT
>JAYSWI010000241.1:0-2042 GCA_043718125.1 Flavobacteriales bacterium | reverse complement strand
GTAGCGATGGCAGAAACAGCTGCGGCATACACTACCATGTCCACCAATACTGTGAATGCCGAATTCAAAATAAGTATCCCGTACGATATACCCAGCGACAACCAACAATATGACGTGGTGATGCAAGAACAAACGTTGAAAGCGATCTATGCTTATATCACCATTCCAAAATTGGACAACGATGCTTTTTTAAGAGCACAAGTGGTGGATTGGGCGCAGTACTCATTGCTACCTGGAGAAAGCAATATTTATTTTAAGGGAACTTTTGTTGGCAAAGGCTACATCGATCCTGCACAGGCCAACGACACTTTGAATCTTTCACTTGGTCGCGATAGAGCCATCAATGTGAAGCGCGATCAGATAAATGATTATTGCAAAACAGATTTTCTGGGCGGCAAACAAAAAACAACTAAGGCTTATGAAATAACCATTCAGAACAATAAGAAGCAAGCGATAAATCTTATCATTGAAGACCAGATACCCATCTCACAAAACGGAGAAGTAGAAGTTGAAACCGAAGAGCTGAGTGGTGCCACACACGATGCTACAACAGGAAAAGTAGAATGGAAACTTACGCTTCAACCGGGTGAGACCATTAAGAAACAATTGCGATTCAATGTGAAGTATCCAAAGAAAAAATACGTCAGCGGTTTGTAACGAATAACCCTGGAAGTCGAGTTTTTATTCCTAGTTTCTATTTCAAGAATTTTTATTTTGAATTAGAAACTAGGATTTTTTTTTGGCCCTCCGCCATATTCGGAATATCATAGCTTTTCAATTTCTTGCGAAATACTTTCCCACTGGGAATAGGCTTCATCCAGTTTTGATTTGGTGTCGGCAAATTTGGCCAGCGTGATTTTTGTTAATTCCGCATCGCTATAATCCAGTGATGCCACAGCGGTATCCATTTGTTTCACATCCTCTTCAATACGCGCAATTTCAGCCTCGCATTTTTGCAATTGAGAATGTAATTTTTTCTTTGCTTTTTCATTTTCTTTTTGCTCAAAGTGGGACAATTCCACCTTTGGTTTGATAGAAGAATTGGCAATGACATTTTTAGATGTTTGCTGTTTGTTTCGTTCGAAATCAGCTATTGACTCTGCCTTTTTTTCTTTCAGAAAATCTTTGACATCACCTTCCCAAACACGCAATCTGTCTGGCTTTATTTCGTAAACAATTTTAGTGAGCCCGTGCATAAAATCGCGATCATGACTTACCACCAACATTGTTCCATCATATTTCATTAAAGCCTTTTTCAACACCTCCTTACTTGCAAGGTCAAGGTGGTTGGTTGGTTCGTCTAGTACAAGAAAATTGTAGGGTTGTAAAAGCAATTTACAAAATGCCAATCTGGCCTTTTCGCCACCGCTGAGCACCTTCACCTTTTTGTCCACATCATCGCCTCCGAAAAGGAAAGAACCTAGCAAGGTGCGCACAGATTTTCGCATGTCACCCACTGCTTCATCATCAATGGTTTGAAATACCGTCTTCTCCATATCCAAACTATCACTTTGATTCTGCGCATAGTATCCCATCTGTAAACTATAGCCAGGTTTCATTTCGCCATCATGTATTTCTTTATTTACAATCATGCGAATAAGTGTGCTTTTGCCCACACCATTTTTTCCTACCAACGCTATTTTTTCACCACGCACTATTTCCAATTCAACACCTTGAAACAAACGCAAGTCACCATAAGCCTTCCCCAGATTGTGGCCTTCCATTATTATTTTTCCTGCATGTGGGGCCGCAGGAAAATTGATTCGAACCTTAGTGTTTTCGAAATCATCCACTTCAATTTTTTCAAGTTTGTCCAATTTTTTAATGAGCGATTGTGCAAATGCAGCTTTGTTTTTCTTTGCTCTGAATTTGTCAATTAGGACTTGGGTTTCTTCAACATATTTCTGCTGATTTTTTGATTCGCGTTCCTGCTTTTCTACCTCTTGCTGTCTTTGAACTATGTATTTAGAATAGGAAAATTTATAGTCATAAATTTTTCCTTTCGAAATTTCTATCGTGCGATTGGTCACAATGTCCAAAAA
>JAYSWI010000025.1:0-2888 GCA_043718125.1 Flavobacteriales bacterium | reverse complement strand
AAAACTCAGGCATTCCAAGATGACCAATAAGTCCTTCGGCAGGATGATCGGGAGTGTAGTTCGCATCAGTTGGTTTAATAGTATTCATGTCTATTGTGAAACTACCTCCAGTGATTTTGCCTTCTTTAAGTGCAATGGAACCGTCAACAATATTGATATTACCAGAATGCGAATAAATTTTCAACCCAGTCATATTTCCTTCCCATTTCAGAAGGCTTGAAGCTAGATCAATTTTTAGAGTTTGGTCGCCTTTCATAATTGCAGGTCTGTTGTCCACCACTGGTGGAGCTGCTGGCTCAGAGCAAGAGGTGAATAAAGTGGCAGTAAATAATGCCGCTGCTAAAATGTGTTTGATTTTCATAAGATTGGATTATTTGTGATAAAAATTTGAGGGCGGAAAATGCTGATGTTAGAACAATTTAATCCACTGATGCTGATCAAGAATATGGCTTCTAATACAAATGTTGATCACAATCAATTGGTCAAATTGTATAACCTGAAAATGTTTCCTTTTCAAAAATAAAATTGAATTTGAAATTCAAGCAATCGCAAGCATACCTTTATAAGGTTTATGGCTTGAATGGTATTGTTCTAAATATTTATTCAAAACAATATTTTCGCGCACCAATAAAAAAACACAGAAAAAAATGGAATCCAAAGAACACGTAAAATGTTTGATAATAGGAAGCGGACCAGCGGGATACACTGCTGCCATCTATGCTGCTCGTGCCGACATGAAACCGGTGATGTACGAAGGGCTGCAGCCCGGTGGGCAATTGATGGAAACCACAGAGGTTGACAATTTTCCGGGCTATCCGTTGGGTGTGCATGGAGTAAAAATGATGGAAGATTTGACCGCTCAAGCCAAACGTTTCGAAACGGATGTCAGAAATGGATGGGTCACTAAGGTGGACTTCAGTGGGCCAAAACATATAGTAGAAATTGAAAATGGAAAACATATTATTTCTGCAGATTGCATCATCATCAGTACTGGTGCAAGTGCCAAATGGCTTGGGCTTCCCAATGAAATGCGATTACGTGATATAGGCGGAGGCGTGAGTGCTTGTGCAGTTTGCGATGGTTTCTTTTATCGCAAACAAGATGTGGTAATAGTGGGTGCAGGTGATACTGCAGCGGAAGAAGCTACCTACCTCGCTAAACTTTGCAACAAGGTTTATATGCTGGTACGCAGCGAGAAAATGCGGGCTTCAAAAGCGATGCAACATCGTGTTGAAAACACTGCCAATATTGAAGTTTTGTGGAGTACAGATACCGTTGATCTGATAGGTGAAAATGGCGTTGAGGCGGTGCTGGTGCGCAACAATATTTCGAAGGAAGAACGCACCTTGCTTGCCACAGGATTTTTTGTAGCCATTGGCCATAAACCAAACACTGATGTATTTAAACCATGGATCAATATGGATGAAACGGGTTACATCATCAACCAGCCGGGCAG
The DNA here is from genome assembly GCA_043718125.1 of Flavobacteriales bacterium. Classification (GTDB taxonomy): domain Bacteria; phylum Bacteroidota; class Bacteroidia; order Flavobacteriales_D; family Sanyastnellaceae; genus JANNVZ01. Next base: position 1,432 of record JAYSWI010000025.1, on the reverse strand, counting down.
TTCAAAAACAAATATTGAAGGCGTGTTTGTAGCTGGCGATGCGGCTGACAAAACTTACCGCCAAGCCGTGACCGCTGCTGGCACGGGCTGTATGGCGGCATTAGATGCTGAAAGATATTTGGCAGCGAAGGGTATACATTGAAATGCAATAAAAATGCTTGAGCAATTGGTGCGATTTTTTTTTGTTTTGACAGATTTAAACATGTTGGATTTTTTAGATCATTGGTGCTTCACAACTTGTCGTAAATCTCCTTCAAAACCTTTTCTTCATTTTGCCAATTCAATTCTTGACGGGCCGCCAGACAGTTGTTTTTCCAATCATAATATGATGGATTGCTCAAAGCCATTTCAATACAATTGGCCACTGTTTCAGCAGTGATCGTTTCACAAACAATTCCAACTTTGTACTGTTCCACTATGCGCTTCAACTCTGGCAAATTGCTCACCAGCACAGGCAACCCAGCGTGTATATAATCAAACAATTTGTTGGGCAACGAATAGGTGTAATTAAGATGCAATGGTTTGTCAATTGAAATTCCTAAGTCCGCATTGGCGGTGAAATGTCGCAATGCATCGAACTGCAATGGAGGCAAGAATCGAATTTTTTTGTTCAAATCCAATTCATTCGCTGTGCGCTTTAGATTTTCGATGTCGCGGCCCGAGCCAATGATGAGCAATAATGTTCCTTCCAAATATTGCATTGCTTGAACCAACTCCATTCCACCACGATCAGGATCAATGTATGCTCCTTGCAAAAGAATTATTTTTTTTTCCGTGGGTAAATCCAGCTCGTGTCTTTTTTTCAAATCCACCGGCATCGACAAAATTGGAACGTTTCTGATCACTTTGATCTCCACATTGTATTTCTTACTATAAATGGATGCAATGCTCTCATTCACGGTATAAACATTTTTTAGTTTTGGAAAAATGTACTGCTCCACTCTTAGCCAAACAGCCTTCTGAAAATGCCTACCGGTAAGTCCTTCTGCTTCTGTAAAATATTCGTGACTGTCATAAACCAATTTTTTTCCTCGAAGTTTACTTACCAAAAAAGCAGGCAATAAAGTGTCCAAGTCATTGGCCAAAATGATATCGGTTTTCTTCCATAATAGAAAGAAGAATAAGCGAAAATTGAGTGAGGCGTAGAATAAAAATCCTTTCGAAAAAAGCAGACTAAATCTCCTTATCTCATATTCTCTACTAAATGGTTTGCTCTGTGGTAGTAAGCGACCCACCAACGTTATGTCATAGTCCATTCTTGTCAGTGTGGCACAAACTTTAGCCACACGTTGGTCGTGCTCCAGGTCGTTAGAAACGAGAACGGTTATGTGCCTTTTTCTGCCCAATTATGCGATCATCAAAATCCATTTATGCCATTCACTGTGGTGTATTTCAGTACATAATTTTTATCGGGGTAAATGCGTTTGAACGC
>JAYSWI010000240.1:0-5855 GCA_043718125.1 Flavobacteriales bacterium | reverse complement strand
CCAAGATTCAATTTCGTGCTTCAACCCTGCTATTGTGATCGAAGAATTAGAAGTGACCCCCACACAAAATGTCCAATATGTATGGACTGTGGACCCTGAATATGGTCAGATTTCTAGTGGTGCAAATAGTGCCAATCCAACAGCAACCGAACCTGGAATTTATTATGTAACTGTTACTAATTCTGACAACTATTGCCAAGCAACTGCAAGCGTTACCGTATTAGCAGATGAAGTATATGGCATTGATATTCGCTATATGATTCTGCCCAACATCGTTACTCCAAATGGGGATGGCTTGAATGATTATTGGTCGCCATTTTTAGTTACAAATCCTGAGATAGATTTGATTTCTGTTTTTGAATTTTTTGAGTTGAAAATTTTCAATCGTTGGGGTAAAATTATTTATGAATCATCTACCTCTGGTTGGAATGCGAAAGACGTTGCAGAAGGTGTTTACTTCTATACTTTGAATTTTGAATCTAACTGTGGAACTGTTACAAAACAGTCATTGGATGGCACCATTCAAGTAAAGAGATAAGTGAATGACTATTTCAAAAACAAGTCAATTATTTTCTGAAAATGGGCAGGTGCTTTTTTTAAGCGTGAGCCATACCAGCTAAACATTTCGCCATCCACCAACATCACTTTTGAGTTGGGCAACATGGTTTGAAAAGGAGCGATATGTTTTTTCTTGAACGGAAATGGTTCGCTAGAAAGCAGGACTAATTCCGGTTGCTCTTTTTGCAATTCATCTTCTGTAATTTCCGGATAACGCGATTCAATTTTTGATGCAAAAACGTTTTCAAAACCACAATTCAAGAGCATTGCATTTATGAATGTATCTGCGTTTATCGTCATCATTGGTTCATTCCATATTAGATACGCAACGCGAGTGGTTTTCAGTGGTAGCGCAAACTGAAATTTGTTTTCAATGGAAAGTGAAATGGATTGAGCGATAGTTTCTTTATCCACCAATTCACCAATACTTTCAATCATATCGCGAGCATCACTCAAAGTAACAATGTTACTTATCCATACCGGAAATTTTTTGCTGAGTTTGCCAATTTGTAACTTACCGTTTTCTTCTTTGTTGGCAATAATCAGGTCTGGTTTTAGATCAATAATGGCTTCCAGATTTAAAGTTTTTGTGCCTCCTACTCGCTTTTTATTTTTATGCCAAATTCTTGGATGAACGCAAAACTTTGTTATCCCCACCACTTCATCACTCAGTCCTAAATCAAAGAGAAGTTCGGTTTGTGAAGGCACTAAAGAGACAATTCGTTTTGGTGGCCATTCGATTTCAATTGTTCTTTGAAGCTGATCAACAAATGATTTTTTCATTAAAATTTCTTGGACGTTTCGTGCCTATTCAGATGGATGAATTTATTCAGAACAAACTTCGCCATAGTCGGCAAGTAGTATCAATAAATCGGTGACATTGACAACACTATCATCATTCAAATCGCCTATACATTCTGCACCGATACATCCAATTTCGCCATTCATAATCATCATATCCAAAATGGTAATGATGTTATCGCCATCCAAGTCAGCGCAGAACAAGATTTCATCCTCGTCAATTATGCTGTTGCAATTGTTGTCCAGGTTATCGAACGTGCCAGGTGCATTGGGATAAGCTGTAGGGTTGTTGTCGTCACAATCGCCTGAAAGTTCCGCATAATTAGCGGGCAGAAAGCAGGAGATTATGCTTACTTCCAAATTCCCAAAACCATCATTATCCAAATCTTGATACCAAGTGATATTTGGTAAAATATTGATCTGCAAAGGGCGTGAATAAGTATTGTAAATACCGTGAGCAGTAATGTTAAGATTCAATTCAGGCGTAAAAAATTCGATGTTGCCAATTTGGATTGTCAAGACACCGGGTGCGCTGAAATTATTCAAATCATAAAGCGCAAATGCATTCTGGGGAAGGCCATCAATTTCAATGGTAAAAGGTCCAATAAATCCTTCTTCAAAAATGACCGAAATGTCGAAGGTACTCATGTCACAAACGCTTGTTTCAGATTCTAAACGAATAAAATTTGGCTTCACCAAAAACATTCCGTTGTATATGTCTGATAGCGGAATTACACCACTTGCGAAGTAGGGATAATTCATCCATTCTGCATCAAACTGAGTATTATTATTTGCAGGATAATGGTCGAAAAAAGCGACTTGTTCAAGGACTGTGTCTGCAATATTTGTTACATCTATTATTTGCAATCCAGCGGTGTAATTGCTCTGATAACAAAGGTTGTCAATGATGTATTGGTTGTGGTCAATGGCCGCTGTAGTACCCAAATAATCGCCCATATAAAGTGGAAGGTCCAAATCGTGTATGTCCCAGATCAAGGTGCGTGTATTTTGTAATCCATAATCCATTTCATCCAGCTCATCATCCATCAATAAATAGGCTGCATCCGGTGTAAGCCAACCCTGATGACAATAGGCAGGGCTGGGATAAGAAGAGGATGAAATGAGCATGACATCAGTGGGATCTGTTACATCCAAAACAATAAAAAGAGTGGGAGCAGAACCATTAAAACAAAGTGCAATTGTTTTTCCGATATAATCTTCATCAGGGCCTGTGTAGTGTATTATCTGCGACTCATGTGTATAACCACTGCCGTCATAACCACCAACAATGACGGGGTTCAGCGGGTCTTGAATATTTACAATGTGTGGCCCACCGGAAAATGTATTTGTGCCAACCGCATATAATAAACCTGTCTCATCATCAATGGCTAGTGTGTGGCATTTGGTGAAACCGTTGTAGTGCGCATCCTCGGTGAATATCTCAGGAGGGCTTGCTACATCACGCAGTCGGGTGAGATCAAACACTTGCAAACCATGATTGGCTGCCTCACTGCCTACAAACAAATAGTCGTTGTAGGTACGCAGTGTTCGCCAAAGCGAATTGGTAGAATGCGTAGGCAGCCTTCCCAAATAAATGGGTTGCAGCGGATTTTCAATGTCAAAAAAACCAACACCTGTGCTCATTCCAAGTAATACGTATTCTTTTCCATCGAGGGTGTCAGTCCAGCCCCAAACTTCGTTTGTGCTCGCACCCCCAATACTATCAGGCGGCACATGTGAAAGCAAATCCACATTTTCGCATGGATATATTCCGGCATATCCATTCTCGCAAATAGTTTGCGAAAACATAAACCTTGGCAGAAGCAATATTGCTAGAAAAGAAAATTTCATTGAATAGTTATTTTGTGAATGGTGAGCGAAAATAGCGGTTACTCTTTTTCAAAAAATCAATAGCATACGCCACATTCATAGCCACACTTGATAATAAATTTTTTAGTTGAAAAACGAAGCACAATACATTCGCCTCCATGTTTCTTTTTTATCATGCCGATGCCGTTCCACTCTCCACCGTTTTGTTGGCCGCAGGTGAAGCAACCCACATCACAAAATCCTTGCGCAAAAAGGATGGCGATATCATCCAATTGACTGATGGCAAAGGGAAATTGTTCGAGGGTGTATTGAGTTTTCACAAACACGAAGTAGCTGTATTTCTAAAATCATTTCAGCAAAAAGAGGCAAGAACAAGCAGCCTTGAAATTGCAATTGCACCCACAAAAAATGATGACAGATTAGAGTGGTTCGTTGAAAAAGCAATTGAATTTGGTGTTGAAAAAATCACACTACTTCTGTGCGATCATTCGGAACAATTCCACGTAAGGCAAGAGCGGTTGCAGAGAGTTGCAATTGCGGCCATGAAACAAAGTCTCAAATATTTTTTGCCAGAAATTGTGAAGCCCATTTCATTTATGAAATGGCAAAATGGTTTGAAAAACAATCAGTGCATCATTGCGCATTGCGATGAAAGTTTTGATAGGGCACACATAAAAAATGCTCTGCTTCCTTCTCAGAATACGACCATCGCTATTGGCCCAGAGGGCGATTTTTCAGAGGGTGAAATTGAGGCCGCTATTGGAAATGGTTTCAAATCTGTGAGCCTAGGAAAGTCAAGATTAAGAACTGAGACCGCTGCCATAAGTGCGACAAATGTTTTTGCCCTGAACAATGAATTTTAGTAATAAGCACAATCCATAAATCCAGATTTCGTCATTCAAATTCTCCGCTAAATGGAACCCAAACAAATTTATTTCAATAAGACATTGACCACATTGTTGTTACTTTTTTGTATCGTAATAATGCTGTACGTTTTGAAACCCATATTGATGCCTTTGCTATTTTCAATATTGCTCTCAGCAGTCATTTTTCCGATTGTAAATTTTCTTGAAAAAAAACTACATTTTGGCCATGGTCTGGCTTCCATTTTTGGTGTGCTATTTATATGTGGCCTTACCACAATGGCTGTATTCGCTATAGTGCATCAATTGGCGATGTTCACAAACGACAGCGATTTGTACATCAATAAATTTTCTGATATTTTCAACCAATTTATAGTTTTTGTCAATGAAAAAACCGGCATCAACACTTCAGTTTTGGAGAATTGGAAAGGTCTTGATCTGAGTAGTATTTGGGAAAAAACCGGAGGTGCTATTACAGATGTTTTTTCTCTTGCCTCACATTTTGTGGGCGACTTATTTATGGTACCGCTCTATGTATTTTTCATTTTATATTACCGTTCGTTTTTGATTGAATTTATCCATCGTGCTTTTCATTCCATGAGCCAACAACGTATGGAAAATATACTTGGTGGTCTATATGATGTGGTTCAAAATTATCTGCGCGGACTGATGCTCGTGATGCTCATTGTTGGCATTCTCAACACCATCGGATTGCTCCTATTGGGAATTGAAAACGCATTGTTTTTTGGTTTTCTTGGTGCAGTACTCCTACTCATTCCTTACATCGGCATCATCATCGGATCTTTACTACCTGCCGCTGTAGCTCTGGCCACAAAAGATTCCTATTGGTATTCAGTGGGTGTGATAAGTGTATTTGTATTTGTACAATTTCTAGAAGGCAATTTTATTACACCCAAAATCACAGGAAGTAAAATGAGCATGAATGCACTTATCTCCATCATCTCTTTGTTTGTCTTTGGAATGCTTTGGGGCACAGCGGGACTCATTTTAGCGTTGCCACTTACTGCAATGCTCAAGGTAATTTTTGACAATAGCGACTCACTCCAAGCATGGGGTTTCCTTATAGGAGAAACGCATGATTATCACACAAAAAAGAATAGCATGACATGGATGAAATTGCGGATGAAACATTTGAAAAGGAAGTGATGTTTTATTTCAAAATTTCAATTTATGCCTCCATCAGATAAGTACCTCATTTTCGCACCGATGAAATCATTCTATTCTAAAGACTTTCGATTGGGCATACTTGGTGGTGGTCAACTGGGCCGCATGTTTATTCAAGAAGCCATCAATTATGATGTTCGTATTTCTGTGTTAGATCCTTCACCAGATGCACCGTGTAGCACGTGCGCTCACGAATTCGTTGTTGGAGATTTTAATGATTTTCAAACCGTTTATGACTTTGGAAAAAATCTGGATGTGCTTACTATCGAAATAGAACATGTCAATCTTGAGGCATTAGAAGTTTTGCAAGAAGAGGGTTTGAAAATTTTACCGTCTCCTGCAATTCTTCGCATAGTAAAGGACAAGGGATTGCAAAAACAATTTTATGTGGACAATGGGATTTCTACTGCTCCGTTTCATTTAATCAATAACAAGGCAGAGGCGCAACATTATACATCAGAATTTCCACTCATGCAGAAACTGCGCAAAGGCGGATATGATGGCAAAGGAGTGCACGCTTTGCGCACTGAAAATGATTTGAACCACGCTTTTGATGCACCCTCCATTCTTGAAAAAATGTTAGATTTCGAAAAGGAAATTGCAGTCATTATTTCGCGC
>JAYSWI010000239.1:0-2049 GCA_043718125.1 Flavobacteriales bacterium | reverse complement strand
TTGCCTTGAACAACTCAGGAACTTTGTTGTGGTCTCAATTTTATGATTATGCCAACAGCTATGAATTGGCAGCAAAAATTGTAGTCAATTCTGCTGGTGATTGCATTGTGACTGGAGGCAGTGGCAACTCTTGGGTTGATGGTGACTTCTGTTCGGTGCAGTATTCCTCGACAGGTGCTCAACTTGGAGTGAAACGTTCAGGAAGTCTTACGTCTTATTTCGACCAACCGCTGGACATGAAAAAGGACGCATCGGACAACATCTATGTTGTTGGGCGCATTGGTACAAGTGCTAGTGGCGAGGACATGAAGTTGATGAAAATGGACGAGGAACTCAATATCGTTTGGTCGGTAACTAAAGACGGTTATGGCAACAACGATTTGGCGCAATCCATTGTACTCGATGAATCAGGCAACATTTATGTGGCTGGTTATTTTACAAATGCAAACAGCCACAAAGAAGCATGTTTGTTGAAGTACAACAACAGTGGTGTTTTTCAATGGCAACAAACCATATCGAGTGCATACAATGGGAATGCACTTGCTTGGAAAATTACCTACAACAATGGATTTATCTATCTCGTTGGCGACATAGATACTGACTTGGGTCAGGATGCACTTATTGCAGTTTACAATCAGAATGGGCAGCGGCAATGGATGAAAACCATTGATGGCGGAAACGGAGGTAATGACAGCGGAAGACACATGGAAGTTGGTGGTGACAACTTCATCTACATGAGCGGTCAGGCCGACCTTACTGAAGGAAAACGTTATTTGGATAGCCGCTTTGAAAGATGGGAAAGAACGCAAACCGTATTGAATAATTCTGATGGAGAACCAGTAAGATTCAAAGGCGAGCTTATCGTTCACTTTGCACCTGATGTTATGAATCTGACAACGGTGGACGACAAAGGAAAAATCTTTGGAGACCTTGGAGATTTCATAAATCAATCTGCACTCAATTCATTAAATGCTGCGTTAGGCGTTGATATGAAATATCAAAAGGCCATCAAGGTCTATAAGAGAATGACCACTGCCGACAATGTTTCAGAGGATAGATTAGGCAACATAGTTGATGTAAATAGACATTGGTCTTCAATTGTTGTGACATTGCCAGCCACCATGAATGATGTCACGGCTTTCAATACAATCAGTGCGTTGTGGCCACTTGTCGAATATGTTTCGTTCAATGACATTTATCACATTGATGATATTCCAAATGATGATTTGATAGGGCAACAAGAAAGCCTTATTCCGTCAACTCAATTCCCAAATGCACACATCAATGCTGATGCAGCTTGGGAAATTGAAACGGGAAAAGACTACATCAAAATTGGCGTTTATGATGAAGCCATTTATTGGGGCCATGAGGACTTTGGTGATGGAACATTCACAGGTTCAAAAATCAAAGGTGGTTGGGATTGGGTAAACAACCAAGCCATAAGTAATGTATCTGCCCCAGGCGGAAGCCATGGAACTGCTTGCGCAGGTGTTATTGGCGGATTGCGTAATAACAATTTGGGTATTGCAGGCATTGCAGGTGGTGATGTCAACGGGACAGGTTCTACAGGTGTTCAACTTTTCTCCATGCGCATTTTTGATGGAGAAAGTTTTCCAAGTTTAGAAATCATCGCTGATGCAATTGTAGAAGGTTCTGTCAATAACAACGGCTTTGGTTATGGCCTGCATGTTCAAAACCACAGTTGGGGTGGTAGCAGTAGCAATGCAGAAATGAGTGCGGCACTCGAAACCGCATACAGCAATAAGTGTGTTGTTGTTGCCTCAAGAGGTAATGCAGGAAATTCAAATGCAAACTACCCTTCGTCTTATTACGATGACCATGTGATAAGCGTTGGTGCAAGCGGTAATGATGGAACATATAAGACAACAACAAATGGAGATTCTTGGTGGTCTTCTTCCTTTGGTGGTGGTGTGGATTTGATTGCACCCGGTTCAACGGACATAGTCAAAACCACAGTTTATCCGCAGGGGGACAATGACATAGATGGTCCGGGCAGCAATTGCACGAATGATGATGCGCTATACAATT
>JAYSWI010000238.1:0-5875 GCA_043718125.1 Flavobacteriales bacterium | reverse complement strand
ATCACTCGAACCATTGCGCTCAATGCGACTTCCAATGATGGTTGTGGTAGTCAATTCAGTTTGACCATTCAGATTTATCCACAGGTGCAAGCATCGTTTGTGCCGCCTGCTGAATATTGCTCGCCTGTTACTATTTCTTTTTTTAACACGAGTATCAATGCCACATCCTACGCTTGGAATTTTGGAAATGGATTGCAATCCGTACTGCAAAATCCAACTTCATTTTACACCAACAACTCAGGTGAGGTAATAGTGTATGATGTGGTGATGATTGCTACCAACAGCTACGGTTGTAGCGATACAACAGCGCACAATCTTACAGTAAATCCCACGCCCATAGCTGGTTTCGTTGCTGATGTACTTTCGGGATGTTCGCCTTTGGTAGTAAATTTTTCAAACACTTCCATACATGCCGATAATTTGGAATGGGAATATGGCGATGGCAATTCATCGACAAATTCAGACACCATTCATGCCTATACTTATTACAACTATTCGAATGCCGCGCAAACGCATGATGTGGTTTTGAATACAACTTCTATAGAAGGATGCTCAAGTCAATACACCGCAACAATCACTATTTATCCAGAAATTATTGCAGGCTTTGGAGACCCAGGCACACATTGTTCGCCCGCTACTATTTCATTTGTAAATAGCAGCATCAATGCCGGTTCCTACCAATGGGATTTTGGAAATAGCACCAATTCAGTGCTGCCAAATCCAACGGCATATTTCAACAACACCACAAGCGACCCAATTGTTTATGATGTGATGTTGATAGCAACTTCCAACTATGGTTGCACTGATACTGCTCATCATAATTTGACCATCAACAACACGCCTATTGCCAGTTTTTCACCTGATGTTATTTCAGGATGCTCACCCCTTACGGTAAATTTCACGAACAACACATTGGATGCTGACATAAATAGTTGGGCCTATGGCGATGGAAATACTTCGCTAAATTCTGATTCGATACACTCGCATTTGTATGTAAATAATTCCAATACTGCGAATACATTTAATGTGATCTTAAGCACATCGTCAAGCGAAGGTTGCTCGAGTCAAACCATACAAACAATACAAGTTTTTCCACAAGTAGTTGCAGCGTTTGCAGCGCCCGGTGAACATTGTTCACCCGCAAATATTTCCTTCGTTAATAACAGTTTGGGTGGCACATCATACAACTGGGATTTTGGAAATGGATTGTTTTCTGTGATGGAAAATCCATCAGCAATATTTGTAAACGGTGCCGATACAAGCGTTACCTATAATGTGCAATTGATGGTCACATCTAGCTTCGGATGCAATGTAATGACCAATCATCCTATTACAATTCATTCCACTGCAATTGCAGATTTTACAATGAATGACAATGCTGCTTGTTTTCCTGCTGATGTTGTTTTCACAAATAATTCTAGCATCGCTACTATTTACAATTGGAACTATGGCGATGGCAATTCATCAACAAATACCGATGTAACACACACCCATCAATTTGATGATCCGCTCAATGGAACTTCTGATTACGATATCGTTTTAGTAGCCAGTACCATTCATGGATGTACTTCATCGCACACAGAAACATTCACACTATATCCCAGTGTGATCGCACAATTTGCAGTGGACACTATTGGATGTTCGCCTTTCAATGCCGTATTCTCCAATCAAAGTCAAGGAGCTGTTTCTTATGAGTGGACTTTTGGTGATGCGCAAGTCTCTTCGCTCACATCGCCTGAGCATGTTTACACCACAAGTTTTATAGCAGATACTATTTATACAGCGCAGCTAATTGCTTCTAACATTTATGGCTGTTTAGATACTGCGGAAACAAACCTATACATCATGCACACTCCGCAAGCTGTGGCGCAAATGGATACTGTGTTTGGATGTTATCCTACCACTGTCACTTTTTACAATGGTAGCCTTGGTGCTGATAGTTATTTGTGGGTGTATGGCACAGGCCAAACATCAACAATAGCAGATGAATATCACAGCTACGACTTCATAAATGTAACAGACCAAATTGCTACATACAACATCGCGCTTCATGCGTATTCCAATTATGGATGTGCTAGCAGCGACTATTTAAATATTGATATCGCACCAGAAATTGTTGCAGATTATTATGTAGAAGCAGAAGGCTGCTCACCGCTTCTAGCCTATTTCGACAATCAAAGTGATGGCGGTAATAGCTACCAGTGGGATTTTGGTGATGGCGATTTCTCCAGTGATTATGAACCGCAACATACCTTTTTTAACTGGGGAGAAAACGACACTACTTATGCCATCACATTTGTACTGAGCGACTCATTTGGATGTAGCGATACAGCAGTTCATTATGTGCAAGTATATGCGTTGCCAAATGCGGCTTTCAGTGCAACACCATCAACTCAAATGTGGCCTGCAAGCACAGTTACAATTGATAATTTGACAACAGGCGGAGTTCTACAAAGCACTTGGGATATGGATGACGGCACGGAACTATATGTTGCAGAACCGGGCACATTCACTTATAGCACTTGGGGCGAATACAACATACAGCTCGTAGTTGGAAATGGATCATGCAGCGACACCACTTATCAAACCATAGAAATAGTTCCACCATTGCCTATTGCAAATTTCGAAGGCCCTGCGGAAGGTTGTGTTCCGCTGACGGTTCAGTTTACCAATTTGAGCGAATATGCCATGGCAAGCAATTGGAATTTTGGTGATGGCGGAACAGCCAATGCTACCAATCCAGTTTATACTTTTTGGCAAGCCGGCACCTACTCCATTTCGCTTACCGTTACTGGCCCGGGCGGTAGCACGGATACGATGGTGCAAGAACAAATTATTCATGTTTATCCTCGTGCTCATGCAGCTTTCACAGTATCGCCAACAGAAGTGAATGTGCCATCGGAACCAGTGTATTGCATCAACCTTTCGCAAAATGCGACCATCTTCGAATGGGATTTTGGCGATGGTTCGCAGAGCAGTGCAGAGAATCCTATTTACTATTATCAAGCAGAAGGAATTTATAGTGTGCAACTCATCGTCAACAATATTTACGATTGTCCTGACACCACATTATTAACTAATATTATTCATGCAACGGCTTCTGGTCTGATTGATTTTCCCAATGCGTTTTCGCCCGATGGACAAAACAATGGTGGGTATTATGATGCTACGAGTTACGACAACAATGTGTTCTTCCCGATGCACAAAGGTGTGGAAGAGTATGTGTTACAAATTTTCAACAAATGGGGCGAATTGCTTTTTGAAAGCAAAGATGTAAACCGAGGCTGGGATGGCTTTTATGCAGGCCAATTGTGCAAACAAGATGTGTATGTATGGAAAGTTCACGCCCGCTTTTTGGACGGACAGGACACGATACAAAGTGGTGATGTAACACTGATTGTAAAATAGGCTTAGCGAAAAGAGAAGAGCGAAGAGCGAAAAGCGAAGAGAGAAGAGAGAAGAGAGAAGAGAGAAGAGAGAAGAGAGAAGAGAGAAGAGCGAAAAGGAAAAAGGGAAAAGACTGATTGATAAATGCTAAAAGCTGAATCGCATTTTGCAGAAAATATAAAACCTAACTGACAATGAAAAATATTTACATCGTAATTCTTCTTCTGAATGCTGTATTTGAATTGAAGGCGCAAGACCAACAGTTCACACAGTTTTATGCAGTGCCCACTTATACCAATCCTGCCTTTGCAGGCGCATCGGTGCAAAGCAGAGTGAGTGCGCAATACCGCAATCAATGGGCTGCCATACCTGGTGGCTTCCAATCATTCAATATTGCTTACGACCAATACTTGCCCAACATCAACAGTGGTATGGGCTTGCTGGTGAACTATGATAGAGCAGGAAGCGGTGGTTTGCGCACCACAGGAGCAACATTCCAATATGCTTATGAAGCGCGCATCAAACGCAATTGGTACTTCAGACCCGCCCTGCAATTTGGATATGTGACCAAGGCAATTGATTTTGATAAGCTCACTTTTTACGATCAAATGATTCGCGACAACGCACCTGTCTCATTAGAAAATGGCACCATCAGACCAGTCAGTTATTTTGATATGGGAGCAGGGCTTCTTACCTACAGTCAGAAATTTTGGTTTGGATTATCCGCCTATCACAACAACAGTCCTGACCAATCTTTTTATGCCCAAAACGAATTACCGTTGGTGCGAAAAGTGTCCGCACATGGGGGCGTGAGAATAAGAGTAAAGGGAAACTCTTTGTCAAGATTGGATCACTACGCTGTGATAGCCGCCAATTATTTGTCACAACAAAAATTCAGTCAATTGGACTTTGGATTTTACTATGAATTTTCTCCAATTGTGCTTGGCGTTTGGTACAGGGGATTGCCTACCAAAAGCAATCATTATGGCTATCCAAACCACGATGCAGTTGCCGTTCTTCTAGGCTTTCAAGCATCGCGCTACAAATTGGGATACAGTTATGACATCACCATTTCTACTCTTGGCATTGGCAGTTCTGGCGGCTCGCACGAAATATCATTGGTATATCAATGGGCGAACAAACACAATGCGCGAACGAAAAAAATTCGGATTATGCCTTGTGCGAAGTTTTAAACCTCTTATCATCAAAGAATTCAAGCCAAGAAATATTCAGTTTTTGGAGTAATAAATGTAAGCTGGATATTGATACGTTCAATTCACCCCGTTCAATCCTTCCTATTTGCGTTGCGTGATTATTGCACAGAAAAGCCAATTCTTCCTGTGTAATATTTTTGCTTTTACGAAGCTCTCTAAGTCTTGCTCCTATTGACTTTAGCAATATTTCGTCTGATACAAATTGCAAGAAGGAAATAGAACTAGACTATGAAAAAATTAAAACAACATACATGTTGTTTTTGTGCATTTCATAATATATTTGTCCTGGGTAAGCCGAAAACCATAAACAGAGTAGGCAAAACAAATTCAATTTTTATGAAAAAAATTCTATTCACAATTCTCGCATTTACAATCGCATTGTTGCAAGTAAATGCCCACACCGCTATTGTAGCATGTCTCAAGATGAATCCCAATAATTGTTTCGATGTTATACTTTCGGGAAACCTTGACTGTGATGCGTTAATTGATGGCAACAACAACAATCCAAATAGTGATTACAATATCGTTGCTTGCTGGCATCCAGCAAACCCAATTGTTGGTGGTAACAATGAGTACGCATTGGAATCTGGAGATGGCTACGAAATTGTTTCAACCAGTAATGGCGTGTTTTTTAAAAACACAATAACCAACCAAATCTATCCTTTGATAACATCAATTATCATCGATGCAATGGATCCAAACTATGCAAAGTTCCTAGATGTTCAAGACGATATTATCATCATCTTTAACTCAACAAACCCATTCATTGAAAATCGCAATGTGAGTCAACCAAGACCAGAAATGGAAATGTTAAGCCTAAAAACTCTCAAGGAAAAGACTAGTCTCCAAGCCCAGTTATTTCCTAATCCAACTATTGGTGAATTCTATTTACAATTAGATAGCCCAGAATCTGAAGGCGAGGTTTTCACAATTCAAATATTTGATATTACAGGAAGAGAAGTAATGTCAGGTATCACGTATCTCGGAACTAACCAATACAACGTAGACGCATTAAATGAAGGCACTTACATTTACACCATCAACTCATCAGTTAAGGGTCGGATAACTTCTGGATATGTTATACTCCAATAATTGGCTAAATAATTTTTTAACAAAGAGAGGAGCTGTATCTCCTCTCTTGTTATTTATAGTCTCTTCTGCAATTGGACAAAAGGAGTTATTGTTAAATGGCAATTTCAAGAGCAGTCCATCAAGTATGTTGAAAACAATCCAACTTGATGCTTTACCTGGCTGGTCTATGATTAATTCTGCTG
>JAYSWI010000237.1:0-5883 GCA_043718125.1 Flavobacteriales bacterium | reverse complement strand
CCAATCGTGGTCTTTATCGAAGTCGCATATACTTCCACTCATGCTATTCATATTGTTACCTGCAAGGTTGGCAGCAGCAGTTATCGAGGTGAAAGTTCCATCGCCATTGTTCATATAAAGTTCGTTGCCTTGTGCATAGTCATTGGCCACATAGAGGTCCGGCCAGTTGTCGAAATTGAAATCTTGCCAGGTACACAAAAGGGTATTTCGCAATCCATCTTCCACGCCTGCAGCAGCTGCTACGTTTGTAAATGTTCCATTGCCATTGTTGTGCAATAGATAGTTTTTGATGTTGTTGTTGCTATTAAAAGTGCAGAGATAAACGTCAAGAAATCCATCGCGATCATAGTCCGCCCAACCTTGCCCATAGATATGCACACCAAGTGTTGCCGGTAGGTTCAGGTTTGCAGTTACGTTTGTAAAAATCATGTTGCCATCGTTGCGATAAAGCACTGTGCCACTTGTGCGTTTTGTCCACATCACATCGGCATCGCCATCGTTGTCATAGTCCACCCAGATGGGCTGCGTGGCAGAAGTTGTATAAGGAAGTGTTTCTATTCTTTCAAAACCAAGACCCTCTAAATTGTGATAGATAACAAGTGAATCGTTGGTGGAGGAGAAGGTGATATCATCCCAGCCATCTTTGTCGAAATCATAAAAACTGAGGCCAAATCCATTTGGAGGCGTGGCCAAGTTTTGCATCACAATTCCCTGTATTGCAGACACATCCACAAAGGCCTGTGAAGTGCTGATAAGATTAGAAATTAGAAAAAGAAAAAACAACAAATTTCGCATGAACATCTAATAATTTTTAGCTTGTGAAAGCTATTACTTTTTCAGGTGCTTTCTCCCGAATAGTGAGCTTAATTGTTTCAAAAAATCATTTCAACTTGAATGCTTAAACTAAGGTTGCAGAATGATGATAGAATATAATGACTAGGCGGTTCGATATTCCTATTACACCAAATTCTTCATTGACACTGTGAGACCCTTCTACACAGCAGAAGGGTCTCACAGTGTCAATTAAATCGCCTAATACAAAAGGTAGAATATTGGTCGAGAAAAACCATTTTTTTAAATCCTCGCGTATCCGTTCGATCCGTTCAATCCGTGTTCCCCCAAAAAAAACATCATTACCAATTCTTATGGCATTGATTTTCATTAGCGACTTTTGGTTTGGTACATCGAATCGCCCGGGCATTTGGAATATTATTGCACAACACCTTTTGATTCTTGGCTTTGAAAAATTTTCCAGGTGTAGAAAGCGACAAGAACGATTATTCCGATGCTGAAAAAGACTTGAGCAATTGGCCGTGTAGAATCATTGTAAAAGAACTCGCCAAACATCCAAATTGAATTGGCGCAAATCCAACTTGTGACAGCAATATTGTGCACAAGTTCAGAAAAACTATGGCGCATTTTCCAGGCTATGAATATTGAAATGATAAGCGTTGGAAATATCATCAGCACTCCGAGCAATTTGAAATCGCTTACCCAACAACAGTCTTTTATCAACCAAAAAACTATGTGCAGGTTTTCTGTTTTCCGAATTTTTTCTATCATGTCTATTTCAATTTAAATCTTGATTGGTCATTGATGAACTGCATTTCTATAAGATCCCACCTGATGAAACGTGCAAGAAGTTTTATCAAAATACTTCGTGGAATATTTGTGTCGCGCACCATTTGACTCAGCGATAAGTTTTCAGTTGTTTGAAGCGCATTGAATATTCTTTTCTCTTTCTCGGTATGGAAATATTTTTGTGGTCGCTGAGTCTCTTCGCCACGCCAAACTTCTAATTGAACGGCATTGGCCAACAAGTTCTGATCTGCCTTTCGGATATATGCTTTGTAATTGCCCTCTGCATCAATGATGAAATGCGGCATTTTTTCTGAGGGCAAAACGAGCACTTCCAAAACGTATTTGTTATTGCTTTTCCAAAGTTGATTTTTGAATGCGACTGTAGGTCTGCAATAGACATTGGCTGCGGCTTCCACCATGTGCAACTCCTCATCGGGCTGTGCGCCAATCACAACGCCATTGTCCTTCACACCTATTAGCAAAGTGCCGCCTTCACTGTTTGCAAAAGCACACAAAGTGATGGCAATTTTTCTTGAATCGTTTATCGCATATTTGAAATCTTGCCGCTGATGTTCTCCTTCTGCTATTTTGTTTTCTATGTATGGCACTGCTGGCAAATAAAAAGCAGATTGTTCGAATTTGGAATGACCAATTTGAGTTCACATGGAAAAATGTTTGATTTGAAATTCACAAATTGAAAAATGTTTATTCTTTTCTTTGAGCCATGAATTTCGAGATGGAATCCTCATGGAAATGTCGGTTGGAGCGGGAATTTTCGCAGCCGTATTTCAGTCAGCTTGTTCAGTTTGTGCAGCAGGAATATGATAACCATTTCTGTTATCCAAAAGCGTCACAAATTTTTTCGGCCTTTGAGCATTGTCCGTTTGATAAAGTGAAAGTGGTGATTATTGGTCAAGATCCTTATCATGGCGAAGGGCAGGCAAATGGGCTATGTTTTTCTGTAAATGAAGGGGTGAAAATTCCGCCATCGTTAAAAAACATTTTTAAAGAATTGAAAAGTGATTTGGAAATTGAAACTCCTATCAGTGGCAACCTGGAACGTTGGGCGAAGCAAGGGGTTTTGCTGCTCAACGCTACTTTAACTGTACGGGCAAATGCAGCAGGATCACATCAAAAAAGGGGTTGGGAAAATTTCACTGATACAATTATTCATTGTATCAATGAAGAGAAGAGGAATGTGGTGTTTATGCTATGGGGGCAGTATGCGCAGGAAAAAGGGAAGTTCATTGATACAAAAAAACAGTTGGTTTTGTCTTGTGCACATCCATCACCATTTTCGGCATACAACGGTTTTTTTGGAAACAAACATTTTTCAAAAGCTAACGCTTATTTGCACCAAAATGGGCAACAAATAATTGGTTGGTAAAGGTTAATCGCGGAACACAAGCTCCACACTTTTCTTTATGTTTCTGGAAATTTCATCCAATGGTAAATCATTTGGATCATTGCCAAATGGGTCTTCTATTTCCTCCGCAATTAGTTCCAAACTGGCCAATACATAAAAGACAAAAACAACAATAGGTATGGCGTAATAACCAAGTTGTGGCACGTAGGCTATGGGCAGGGTAGTGACGAAAATGAAAATGAATTTTTTGAGAAATACGGAATAAGAAAACGGAATGGGCGTGTTTCGAATTCGCTCGCAAGCGCCACAAATCTCCATCCATTGTTGCACTTCCTGATTGAGAATTAGAAGTTGTTCCGAATTTATTTTACCTTCTTTATTGTGCGCCAATATTTTTTCATATAATGAACTTGTCAACTTGAGAGGCACGTGTTTTACATCTTTCAATTCAAGGATATGGAATGTTTCCATCAATTCTCCCTCGTTCATTGACGACACATTTCGCAAATGATTCTTCAGTGCAAAAGGAAATGCTACAATCAAGTCTCTGAATTCGGAATGTTTTGTGGCCGGCACAATGTGCTTGATTTTTATCGCTAAATTTCTGGAACAGTTCACCAAGGCCCCCCAAAGTTTTCTTCCTTCCCACCAGCGGTCATAAGCGGTATTGGTTCTGAAAACAAGAAGCATTGAGATAACAAAACCAAGTATGTTGTGCATCATTACAATTTTTGAAGCCACGCTATCCGCTCCAATATTCAGGATATGAATATCTATAACAGCTACTATAAATGTATAGAAAGCTATAGCCAAAATATGCGGTGTAAGCAATCTAAGTGTATCGGCTTTATGAAAATGAATGATATAGGTGAACCACTCTTTTGGGTTGTATGAAATCATATTGAAAAGTTAGGTTGAAATTGAGATTGAAGCAAAAAATGAACAGCTATTGGAAGGCGAAAATTACGATGCGGAAAAGTGTAACATCAATCGAAAAAAAAACAGCTTCGATTGCGAAACTGCTTTTTCTAAACCAAATAAAATCCACATCTTAATCACCACCATTAAACGATTCAGTTTCGCCATTCACTGTTACAGTGAAGCCATTGTTGCAAGCACCGCTTCCAAAATTTACCGTGCGCACATCGGCATTAGTTGGAGCAATTGTCAATACACCACTTACCAGCCAAGCACAACCTACCTCAGCCCTCAACGGTGTGGTTATGTTTATTGAGTATGAATTTCCATGCCTATTCACACCGCTTGCAGTCCCTGTAATTTCATAAACATCGTCCCAAATGGTGGTAGAAGTGTGCTGGTATCCTTCCACCCAAGTGCGTGTTCTGGTGCTGTTCCAAGTAGAAGTCCACAAGCCACCTGGAGCGGTTATAGAACCATTCACAACTATGCTGAAATAGGGTTGATCATTGCCGTTCACACCTAGATTGGTGATGGTTTTTGTGCCGGTAATTGAATAGCCATTTATTGTGTAATTCTGTGGCGTTACAGTGATAATTGTACCTGCTGTTTTATACTTTCCTGTATATGTGATGAACAAAATACCTTTTCTTATTTTACCATCATGTCCTGTACAATCGTCAGTTCCAAAATCAACGGTAATTGTTCTTGGAACACTCACTGTATCTACAATAATTGTGTCGATGCAGCCGATACCATCTTCACGAATTCCAGTGGTTTGTGATGACACATCGTCCACCACTTTATACACATCGTTGAAAAGATTTTCGGCTGTGCTATTGTCACTGGCAAACGAATTATCAGCAACTTCTTTGCGGTCCTTTTTGCAAGCACCAAGTGTTGCAAGTAGGAATACGATCATGATCCAAAGTGTGTTTTTCATTTTTTGTATTTATTGATTTCAACTTTTGATACAATGGTATTGAGATGGTTTAAAACAGGTCTCAACTTTTTATTTTTTCGTATTTGAAAGTTTGAAAGGCAAATTCATTTTGGCTGTCAGCCATCGTTTCTAGTAACAATTCTTTGCTCCAATTATCGCTTTGAAATTGAGGATAAAATGTATCAGCAGAATCGAATGAAGCATCTACATGTGTAATGTATTGTTCATCCACCAAGTCTGCATCCATGGCCAGTTTGTATATCTGGCCTCCACCAATAATAAAAACTTTGTCCTCTCCATTGTCGCGAGCCAGATCCAATGCTTGCTGCAACGAATTGCAGGTGTAACATTCTTCGTACATAAAATTTTCATTGTGTGTGACAATTACATTGACACGATCAGGCAGTGGGCGATATTTTGCAGGAATACTTTCGAAATTTTTACGCCCCATGATGACATAATGCCTCGATGTAGTGGTTTTGAAAAATCGCATATCCTCGGTGAGATGCCACATCAATTGATTGTCTTTTCCTATTTCATTATTGCGCCCCATAGCAACGATTGTAGCCACTTTCATCGGGGTGCGCTCTGCCGTTTCTTCAATTTGATCTGCTTGTGATTCGATATTTTCTTCCATACTATTTTTTTTTAGAATTGATATTTTGTTATACCGCTACTTCTGCTTTTATGTGAGGATGTGGGTCATAGTTTTCAATTGTAAAATCGGAATATTGAAAACTAAAAATATCCTTCACTTCGGGGTTGATTTGCAATTGAGGCAAGGTGCGCAATTCTCTTGTCAATTGCAATTTGGCTTGCTCGATGTGATTTGAATAAAGATGCACATCACCACCAGTCCACACAAAGTCGCCAAGGCCAAAGCCACACACTTGAGCAATCATCATGGTGAGCAAAGCATAAGAAGCAATATTGAATGGCACACCAAGAAATGTGTCGCAACTGCGCTGGTACAATTGACAGGAAAGTGTGGGCTTCAATTCTCCTTTTGACACATTTGGAGGAGCCACATAAAACTGAAACAAACAATGACAAGGAGGCAAAGCCATTTGGTCAA
>JAYSWI010000236.1:0-5884 GCA_043718125.1 Flavobacteriales bacterium | reverse complement strand
AGTTGAGGACAGAAATAGATAAGGTGCCGCATAATTGTATGCAATGAGCAGCACCATCAGTATGGCCATCAACAATATTCCCTTTCGTTCTCTGGAAGAAAATTCGAGCCAGTCTTGAAATTTAGTTTTGAAATTGGAAGGCATCTTGCAACTTACAATATTTATGAGTGAATTATGACAAGAAGTTTGTCTTACTACCAATTAGAGGAAGTTTGAAAAAAATATTACAGACGTTGAGTAATGTATTCGGCTATCGTTTAAACTTGTTTCATACACCTATTTGAAATTTTTTGTAAAAGTTTGGGTCTGATTTTTTCCTGTCTATTTCTGGTTGAGATTTTTCAATTCGGAGTCACTATCTGTATATGATTTAGCCTGTTCAAAAAAAAGCATAAACAAATATATATTTCCATCAAAAAATCTTACAGCACCTCCATTTTTTTAATATCAACAATCATATCCTTTCAACTCAATTAGCTTCTCAACCCTTTTGTAAATAACTTCCTCAAATAGTTCGTAGTGTTTTTGGCCACATTGCATCTTTTTTTTCTCACTAATTCTTAGCTCTTGTCCCTTTTGTTTTGTTTCCGCAACAAAGTAAATATGAGATTCATTTTTAAGAACTACCGCCCAGTCTGGATTATAGCCGCCAATAGGTGTTGGTATTTTAAACCATGTTGGTAGCTTGAAATAGAAATCTACCTCTTCACTGCTTTCGCAATCTGCTGCGAAACGACTCTCAATTGTGGAGTCCAACGGTATCAGATTTTCATAAATGGTTTTATCAGGGTTGGTAACTTTGAAATGATTGACAACATCCTTTTCTGATTCGCTGTAGTAAACACTTACGGGAAAATCATCAAACAAGTGCATTTCATATATACATCCATTTAACTGATGATATACTATGCCGTCCATCATCAATTCTGAAAGCACAGGTTTGATAGCGGACACCACATTGTCCATAAACATTTGTGGATTCACAAGCATGTCATTGAGCCTACCTGACTTTCTAAGTATGTCTAGTATGGTGGTTCTGCTAAGTTCAGTGCGCGCTTGGACATAGGCTATCACATCGGGAAAATATTTTACCACCTTTCCCCAATCCGGCATGCTCTCGCTTACCAGCGATGTAGAAACACCATAACCCGTCATCAAAATTCTTGCTTTTGTGGAGGTGGTGAGCGGACGATGTATTTCAGTCATTTTTCTGACAGCATCGCTCGCCTCGGTTATCAATTCATTAGAATTGTAATTTACCTGATACCGTGTTTTCGATTTGATGCGATCCCATATAGCCAGAAACTTTGGGTCCGCCTCAAAGCCTTTGCGATACCTTACTCCTATTCGATCTGCTTTGTTCTTTATTCTTCCGCTAAACTCTACTCCACAATCTTCTTCTATTTCATTTTGCAATGCCTTTGCAAAATCCTCATAGCTTTCATTGGCAATTACGGTGAGTCTGTTTATGCTCTTGTCATAAAGCCTTTCGCCATCCTGATTTACAGCTAACCGAAGTCCTCTGCCTATTTCTTGTCGCTTCTTCAGTTCAGATTTGGTTTCATTCAATGTACATATTTGAAACACGTTTGGGTTGTCCCACCCTTCGCGCAGGGCAGAGTGTGAGAAGATGAAGCGCAGCGGAATGTTATTGTCAAGTAATTTTTCCTTATCGCGCATAATAGTATTGTAGGTATCATCATCCGCTTGTGTCTCGCCTCCGGTGTCTTTTACTCTGCCTTTATTGTCACTGCTGAAGTAGCCATCATGCAGACTCTCAGTACTGAAATTGTAGAGAGATTCGTATTTCGGTTTTTTGAGTTCTTCCTTTAGAATTTCCTCCAGCCACTTGCCAAACTTTCCTGTTACCTGATTACCTGCTTCATCATACTCTCGATAGTTTTTCACTTTGTCAATGAAGATGAGTGACAACACCTTTATGCCTTTATCCTTATAAAGGACTTCTTTCTTCACGTGTTCTTCTACCGTTTTTCGAATCATGAATTTCATCAGCTCATCATTCAATCCTCCTCGCGTTTGGCCTTTGTATAGTGTTTGTCCATTTACAAAAGTTACTGTCTGCTGTTGTGCGTCTATTTCATCTATGATGTAGCCATCCGCATATACCTCGCGCTTGCCTGATAGTTCAAATAAGTCAACACCCGGCCTCATGCTTATAGATTTTCTGTCAACGCCCTTTGCTGAGCTTACATCTATTTTCATTTTGGCCGAAACCGAGTTTTTCCTTGCGACAAAGCCTTCTAATTCAAGATAGGCCTCATTGAAATGTCCTTCAGTACGCACGGAGTCCACTTCTATTTGTTTCACCAATCCAAGGTCGTATGCCTGCACCGGATTCAGGGAGTAAAGCAGGTTGTATAAATTGGTGTGTGTGGCAGAGTAACGGAGGGTGCATAGCGGATTCAAGTTGTCAATGGCTTTCTTTCTATTCTCCGTTTCCATATTCTGCGGCTCATCCACTATTACAATAGGGTGGCTGGCTTGTATAAATTCAATCGGGCGTTTACCCGTTAGTTTATCGTTAGGCTTGTTGATGATGTTTTCATCCTTGGCAAAAGAGTCAATATTGATGACAAGTATTTGAATGGAATTACTCCCCGCAAAGCCACGCAGTGTGGAGGGGCGTTTGGAATCGTACACATCAAAAGAAACAGGAATTCGATCATACAGCGTTTGAAAGTGGTCCGCTGTTATTTCCAAATTCTTCAATACACCTTCGCGTATGGCAACACTCGGTACAACTATGATGAATTTCAGAAAGCCATATTGCTTGTTCAACTCATAGATGGTGCGGAGATACACATAGGTTTTTCCTGTGCCTGTTTCCATCTCTACACTGAAGTGCATGCCCTGCAATTCGGTCACAACATCTTTTTCGGCAATGGCATTTTCTTGTTGTATTCGCTTGATGTTCTCTTCTATCTGTTCTATTGAAATACCTGCACGATTGGCCATACCAAACTCATTGAGCAATGCACCGCTTTGCTCCATCGAAAATTCAAAACTGCCTTGATTGAGGGGCTGCCCTTCAAACACATTCACTACGGACTGAATGGCCTTAAGCTGATATTCCTGATTGCTGTCGAAGTGGAGTTTCATGCAGCGGTGGCCTTAGCTATGAGTATATCTATCCAATTTTTGAAACGGGGGCATTTCTGAAGAATTGTCTCTATACCTATTTCAAGTGCAATGTAATTTCCAAACAACGGCTTTGAATAATTTGGAATGAGCCTTTCAAGTCTTTTGGAGGGAGCTGATGTGGGTCCCTCATTTATCAACTCTGGATTTTCATTCTCAGCAATCATTGAAATAAGTTCCTTCTTGTTTTTAGTTGGAATAGTTTCAACTGCTTCAAATCCTTTTGCGTCTGAAAATAAAAGACCTTCAAATTCATGCAATTGGATATAAGGAATCAAACGAGGATCACTAAAAATTTCATAACACTGTTTTTCAATATGCTCTACCCGTTGCACTGCGTGAGCAAAATTTTCTTTCTGTGCATAGCCTGGAAAGTCTTTGCGCAATTTGTAGTAATCAATTAGAGAGGTAACGATCATTTGCTCTTTGCCACTAAGCAGCCGCCTGACGTTGTCTGAGTAGCGTCCAAAAGACACATCACCGCCTTTATATCCGGTGCTGGTTTCCATTCCAATGGGCCTGACATCATCTATACCAAAGCTTCGGAAATAGTCCACCAAAACTTCTTTAACAAAGTCAGTTTCCGTTCGGCCTTCAACCAAAATATTGATGACCTTACTCATGGCGTTCCTCTAAGAATGTTTTTTGTCCATAGCTCGCCTATTGAGTAACCGTCTAACCAATTTTTTAGGCTTTCACTTTCAAGTCTCACAAATTGGCTTTGGCCATCCACTCGATCGACTACGATGATATCTTCTGCAGTGAAATCATCAAGCAGATTGACGCTTTGAGTAGATACAATAATCTGGCATCGACCCGAAACACTCTTCAACATTGCACTTAATTTCCCAATAGCCACAGGGTGCAGCCCTAACTCCGGCTCATCAATTATCACAACAGCTGGTGGGTTGGGCTGCAATAGAAGGGTTGTGAGAGCAATAAATCGAAGTGTTCCATCTGAAAGATTGCTTGCATCGAAATACTCATCAGAGCCTTTCTCTTTCCATGTCAATCTTATACTTTCTTCCTGTAGTAAACGAGGTTGCAAATCGAACCTATCAAAGAAAGGAGCAACACTTCTGATAGTATGCTCTATGAACTTGTAATACTTTGGATGCACTTCTCTTAGCATGTACAGAAATGCTGCGAGATTGCTACCGTCTTCTCTCAAAAATAAATTGTCTTCAAGTCTGCTGTCTTTTTTCAAAGCAGAAGTATCGCCCGTATCATGAAAGTGAAAAATTTTGAATGACTGAAAGTATTGAGAGATATAATCGAAGCGATGTCCTTCTGCTTTCTTGAATTCACTTTCAAGTTTCCCGATACTGTTAGTTGTGATATAATCCCAATCTGAGTTCGGGCTGAATTTGCGGGTAGTAGTCCAATAGCCTCCACGCTCATCATCGAAGTAAAGCAGCAACTCTTTGTTGGCTTTCAGCCTGAAGTTGTATGAGTTTCTATGAGTGTCCTGCTCATCACGAAATATGATTTCACCACCCAGATACTGCGACTTCTTTGTTCCGAAATAAAGCAGCCTGTCTGCGTAGCCGTTACTAGCTACATAGTCTCTAAGTTGCTGGTCATTTATCTTCCTCAACAACTTGAAGAACCCAATGAAATTACTCTTCCCCACGCCATTGCCACCAATGAGCACATTGAGCGGGCGTATCTCCACAGGACCACTGTTGCGGATGCTTTTGTAGTTTTCTATTTGTATGCTTTTTATAGGCATGACTTTTTACTTCTTACACCGTTTTAAAATCTATCTCCGCATCTCTCATCTGCAATACTGTATTGGTCTTTAGCTGGTCTATGCCGCCAAACAGGCGGTCTAGCACTATTACTTTTTGTGGCCTTGCAGCTATTATCTGGTCTATCTGCTGCTGGCTGATGCTGCCAAGGCATATATAAAGGCTGCCACTATCCACAGCGTAATTGCCTTTTGCATTTTCCATTTCTACCACATCGCTGGTCAGTGCATAGCCCGACTTCAGCATCAGCTCGTACAGCATATTTTCATTCTCAGCACCCGGGCGCACGGGGTCCACAAAGGCATCCAATTGTTTCAGTAGGTCCTCCTCGTTTTCTATCTCATCGCCACGCCATACTTTGAAGTTGGTGGCAGTTAGTTTGAAAGATTTGAAACCTAAATCCAACTTCGATTCATCTAAATCCAATTTGCCTTCGCGTTCTTTTTCTATCTTTTTTATCACCCTGCGAATGCGCTCTTGCGATATGTCTGCGATGGTAGAGTAACCCGCTTTGTAGGCTTCACTTTTTACATCGCAGGGTTCGGGTAACTGAACCAATATGAATTTGCGGTGGCCGCCATCTTCTTTGTTCAACTCTAGCGCTGCTTGGGCGGTGGTACCTGAGCCCCCAAAGAAGTCGAGGATAATTTCACCATTTGTTGATTTACCACCCAGAAAAACATCTATTGTTTTCTTGACAAATTGAATTGGTTTTGGAAATGGAAAAATATCTCTCTCGTCAAAAACATTTTCAAAATCCTTTGTACCCTCTTGTGTATATGGCCCAATAGAAACAGATAGCGGTTTTCCTTTTCGTTCGCTACCATCCTCGCCAAACAAATAACCTTTGAATCTTATTGAATAGGCGTTTTCCTCTTTGTTTAAATTGAAAACGAGTTTATTTTCTTTTTGTGCCTTTTCAACTTTTTCCTTCGACCAAAGCCATTGCTTTTTTGGCCAGATTTCTTGTCCAT
>JAYSWI010000235.1:0-5885 GCA_043718125.1 Flavobacteriales bacterium | reverse complement strand
TTACTACCCTCTGGAATGGCTTAAAATATTTTGATGCCGCTATGCAAGGATGGATCATCAGTAGAAATGTGTCCACACGATAGCGCACCAGCGGGATTGCGACTTAACTTGGTAGCCCTATTAGAAAATACTTTAACATTCTAACATATAAAAGGTCTAATGCCTATTCCTCCTCTGTTTTTTGAAGGTATGGTCAAGGTTAAATTAAGGAAGTATTTGCAACACCACATTCTCGTGTATTGCACACATTCTACACGCTTTCTTGCAGAACCGATGAATTGAAAGCCGAAGCAGATTTCATTAACCCTAAAAATGCCAACATTACAAAATGACGCTGCGCACATCCACACCACGGTACAATCAGATGGCTGCAAGCTACCTGCCCGCAGGCAACAAATGCAGTTCCGATAATTTCCCAATCAGTATGCCATTCCATTCCGTCACTCCTGCTTGGTTTAGATGATTGGCATCAGCGAAATGTTCGAAATTGTTTAAGCTATGGTCAGAATTATAGTCGAGATATTCGACCTGATGTTTTTGGATAACGGGCTGAATGAATTTCAAAAAGGCTTGATGGTATTGGGTGAAGCTTTCTAGCTTGGGCTGTGGGTGACTTACAAGCACCACTTGCGCAGAGTCACTTTTTATTTGCGCAATAAGCAGGTCTAAATAGTGTGCAAATTGAATATTAAATTCTATTTCATTTCCCAAATTCATTTCGGCAGGAAGGGTTTGCAGGGTGTCTGTTTTTGGGCAATATCCATTGAAGAGATAACCCTCCTCATCAGGCACTTCTGTGGGTGCATTTTTGCTAAACATTCTGCACCAAAAGGAATTGAATACGCGCAAATCCGGTTTGCGCCAAAGCAACTCTTTGGCAGCAGCATCGGTGCCCATATTTTGCATCACACGCCCAAAGCAGCCAAGTCCATCGCCCTCGAAGGTCTGGTCGAAGAGGTCGATGATCACCAATGAATTTTTACCTACGTGGAAAATATCTTTTGATAATATATAGGAAGCCATGGTGTTTTGAAATCCGCTGCCGGCTGCAAAAAGCGTGAGCTGGTGTTTCTCAAATTCGCGTGGGTCGTAACCGCGATAGGCGTGTGATGATCCTAGAACAAGCACCTCGTAATTCGCCTCCATATTCCAGTCTTGCATGAGGCGATATTCTTGGCCTCCCTTGCGCTGAAATTGTGGATTGACCCAACATGCAGCGCGCTTGCCCGAAACAATCAGATGGTTGATCATCCAACACATACCAAAGTAGAACAAGGCCATCAAAGCCAATCCCAGCATCAATTTTGTGACTATCCTTTGCATCAGAATTGGAAATAAATAAATTCTACTTCGCCCCAAAATCCAAGTAGCACAATCATAGCAGCCAACAGTGCATAGCAACTAAGGCGTAGCGCACTGGGCAGTTGCGGGTCGTATTTTCCTCTTGTTATTTTGTGCAGAAGTGGGTCGTATAAAACGAAAGAGCCTACCAGTAGTATTTTCCAAACCAAGCCAGGCATACCCACCATGCTCAGTGGGCCGTCCAAAACACTAGGCCCATTTTCCAAACACAATATGCGTGTGAGGATGAGCATGGCATCACCCACATTTTCTGCCCTAAAAAAGATCCAACCCACCACCACCAACTGAAAAATAAGGAGTGCCAGAACAGCCTTTACAATTTTGTTTTTGTTGTTCAGAATCTTCAGGTACATAGGAATTTTACGCAGTCCATTTTCTACCACCAAATACACCCCATGCAGCGCACCCCAAATAACGAAGGTCCAATTGGCGCCATGCCAGAATCCACTTATGGCAAATACTGCAAGCAAGTTTCGATTCATTTTCCAAGCACTTACGCGGTTGCCACCAAGGGGGATATAGACATAGTCGCGAAACCAGGTGCTGAGCGAAATGTGCCACCTGCTCCAAAATTCGCGGATGCTGGTGGAGATGTATGGCGTATCGAAATTTTCCATCAACCTAAATCCCATCACTCGCGCTGCGCCTATGGCCATGTCGCTGTAGCCGCTAAAGTCGCAATATATCTGTATTGCAAAAAGGTATGAGCCTAAAAGCAGCCATTGCCAGCCCGTATTTTCTGGCGAGGCATAAAGGATTTCTACCAGTGACGAAATATTGTCGGCAATAACCACCTTTTTGAAAAGGCCCCAAATCATGTATTTGATACCGCGTGATACGTCCTCATAATTGAGCCTGTGCTTCTCATAAAACTGATGCAAAATATTCTGTGGCCGCTCTATAGGCCCTGCCACCAGTTGTGGATAGAACATTACATACAGCGAATAAATGCCAAAGTGGTGTTCTGCTTTTTGATTGCCCCGATACACTTCTATCACATAACTAAGGCTTTGAAATGTGTGGAAGGACAAACCAATAGGAAGTATCACTTTCAAGATATCCACCGAATAATTCCACCCGATAAGTGCTGCCACTTCATTAAAATTATCAATAAAGAAATTGCAGTATTTGAAAACAAATAACACCAAGCAAGTACTAATGATGGAGAGCCAGAGGTATCGTTTTTTCTTCGCTCCTTCACTACGCTCTATCCAGATGCCCGCGAAGTAATCGATAAGGATAGTAATAAATAAAATGACGATGTAGTAAGGAATAAAAAACATGTAAAACGCACAACTGGCCAACAGCAAAAGCAGCCACCGCCCCTTGTGTGGCAGCAGGAAATAAAGCACCGTGACCAAAGGGAAAAAAACAAGAAACTCGAAGGAGTTGAAAAGCATCTATTTGTCCGAAAGAATTTGAGCTGCGATACTAATCAAATGTCCATAGAGCCTTCGCATAGTGTGCTATTATTTGTTATGGTGCGC
The DNA here is from genome assembly GCA_043718125.1 of Flavobacteriales bacterium. GTDB lineage: Bacteria > Bacteroidota > Bacteroidia > Flavobacteriales_D > Sanyastnellaceae > JANNVZ01. The sequence goes on along the minus strand of JAYSWI010000235.1, from coordinate 3,036 downwards.
GGAAGTATGTTTGCCAAGTAAGCACTAGGGTCCTTCGCGCAAGGGATGTCGTGTTTGTAGAATAGTCTCACCAATTGAATTGGACTAATTCATAATTGCAAATGGTATTACGTGATATGTACGGTTCACATAGCAACTGTATGGAGGCGGACTTTAGTCCGGTTAGAAAAAAAAATCCGATGGTCCCAACCACGGGCTTTAGCCCGTGGCTATACAAGTCGAAAAGTTATACCAATTCTTAGTTCAAAATAGTCCTCCTGCAAGTGCGCGATGGACTTAGAATGTAATTATCCCGCAAGTGCGGGGCTAAATGCCGTTAGAGTAGCTGTTTAGTCGAATCGAGTGTAGCGAAGATTGGCCTAAAACAGATACCGATACGGAATTACGTGATATGTACGGTTCACATAGCAACTGTATGGAGGCGGACTTTAGTCCGGTTAGAAAAAAAAATCCGATGATCCAACCACGGGCTTTAGCCCGTGGGAACAAAAACATATACAAATCGAAATGTTAGAATTGGTATTAAATGTAGAAACACTTTTTTAGTACTTCGAACCGCCCCGACATTTTCTTTTCTCAATAGGAATCAATACCAAGGCTACAAATGATAAGAAAATCCTATCGCAATTCCAGGCATCTGAATATGATGTTTCTCAATAATGTTTCGTTCCATTGGCTTGGCCATCCATCGGAATTGGGCACCAAAGGTGGCCGCCAACTTAGGAGTCATGTTGTAAGAAGTCCGCAATCCGAGATGATAATCGAGGTTCCAAGTTTTGTAATACTCCATTGTTTCTACTTGACTACCTGCAACCGAATAAGGCGCGAAAGGTGCATCCTCAATCGAGGCTGAATTGGGCGGATAAAAAGCAGTTTCATCGGTTCGAAAAAATCCACTTGACTTATGCATTAACTTGAAAACAACTCCACCTTCCAACCCAAATTGCCACTTGTTTCTTGCCCAATAGTAGCCAAGAAACAAAGGCACATTTAGCGATTGGTATTTGTTGATTTGTGATTGGGCCGTGGTGTACTCTTGATATGTAGTGTCCGATTCAATCGGAATACTTGTAATGATCAATAAGGAGTCTGGTTTTACATATTGCCAAGTTGAATCAGTATAATATTGTTGGGCGTATTGGCTTTCAAACCCCTTTTCGTTCCATGATGTTTCTTCTTTGAAAAAGGAAAACTCCAGTCCACTTGACACATAAAAGTGATTTGATAAATTGCATCTAATTCCTAATCCAACACTTTGCCCTAAGCTCATTTTGGGATTTGTGCTTGCTAGTTCCGCGTTGTTAGTTGGGTTTTTCGCATTGTTTCTATAGGGTTGAAATAGCAGGGTGTAAACGCCCAACGACCACCGCTGACTTTTCGGATTAGAAAGATTTAAAGGTGCTTTTTCTAATGTAGTATCAGCAGTTGCAGTGGGTGGTGTTGCGGCCATTTGAGTTCCTGTTGTTTCGTTTTCAAATTCCCTTTCGTTTTCAAATTCATTGATCAAAGTATTCTCCGTTATTTCGTGTGCATCGGGTTGGTTCATGCCCACCTTTAATTCAGTTAGTTCCTGCACTACATCACCATTTCTTTTCTGCAAAGTATTTTCATTAACCTCCATTTCGTTTTCATTGCGGTGGCTGCTATTTGCAACAAGCGCGTTTGTTTTTGAGTTCTTCGTTTTGTGTTTTGCAAGCTCATCATTGTTGTCATGCATCACTACTTTGTTGCGCTGTGGTCTTGCTTCGTTTTTGTTTTTATTGTCATCTTCCTTTGCTTCATTAATATCCTTGTTTTCTGCTTGCTTCATCTTATTGTCCACAAGTATTTCGCCTTCCGCAGTGGCTTTTTTTGCTTCATTGGTTAAATCTTTTGAAGCATCCGAAGCGTTCTTTTCAACCTCCATTTCTTGCTTTATTTCAGCAAGGGTTATAGCATCTTTTTTTGATGTTGTGCTGTGGAAATAGGCTGCACTTGCAATTACTGTAGCTGCCAACAACGCGAATGAAAACCAAAACCCAAAGTATTTTTTGCGCCCGCCCGTTCTTTGGCGAATGCCTTCCCACAAATGTGTTGACGGAGCTTCTTCTGCATCATGCAGTTTTTGCCTGAAAATTTTGTCTATGTCGTGTTCCTCACGCCTGATTAACATGTGTGTCGTGTATTAAGTTTTTACTAATTGCATTTTTTAACCACACTCTAGCTTTCGACAATTGGGAACGCGAGGTGCCCTCATTGATGCCCAGAGCTTCTGCTATTTCTGCATGGTCATATCCATCTATTGCATACATATTGAACACTGTGCGGTAACCGTGGGGCAGTTGTTTTATCAAATTCATGAGTTCCACTTCACTCATTGCGCTGAGCGCATCTGGCGCACTGGTGTCAGATATCGCCAGGTTTTCATCCATATCTAAGTACAATTTGCGCGAGCGCAAATGATTGAGGCACGAGTGCACAATCACTCTGCGTATCCAACCCTCCAGCGAACCAGCAAACTGATACGTATTCAACTTTTCAAACACCCGCACAAAGCCATCTTGCAAATAATCCTGCGCTTCTTCTTTGCTTCCAGCATACCGTTTGCAAAGCGCAAACATTTTTGCACCAAATCGTTGGTAGAATTCATAGCGATACGATTCGTATCCCTTCAAACATCCTTCTATGAGTGTTCTTTCATCCGTCAATTCCTGGCAAATATCGATGTGGTTGCAACACAAGACAACCCAAGGCACAAATCCGCTGCTTATCAATTTATGTTTAAATGATTGTCCGCAATTGTCCCCAAAAGTTTGGTTCAAGCAGAAATTTCGTAGCAAAGTATTTTGAAGAAGAGGTTTGATATGAAATGAATTACCCAAGCTGTAGCGGAGCCAAATATTTATAGCCAAAATGAAAATCACAAACCAAATAGCTATAGAGGAGCGAAATAATACTGTATCGGTATCTGTTTTAGGCCAATCTTCGCTACGGTGTGCTGTGAATGATTAACTTGAATTGTGTTAATCAATGCTGTATAAAAGATGATGGTAGGCC
>JAYSWI010000234.1:0-5893 GCA_043718125.1 Flavobacteriales bacterium | reverse complement strand
TAAAAACTGCAATGGAAGCAATTTTGAATGAGCAAAGCGGAAGTGTTGCCATTCATTGCTTTGCAGGGAAAGACAGAACAGGAATTTTTATTTCATTGCTTCACTTGCTTGCAGACACTCCAATTGAAACTATTAACGCTGACTATTTAGCAAGTGAGGTTGATGTAAAACTTCACCGCTTGAATTTGGTTCTTGACATCATTAACGAAAAAGGCGGCATTGAAAATTATTTGCAATGGTGCGGACTTTCAGTAAATCAAATTTCACTACTCAAACAAAAACTTTTGAACTAATGAATTGGCAAGACATAAAAGTTTCAGCAGACAACACAAATTTTCTTTTTGACGGAAAACAAATTTTCGGCAGGCAGTTTTTAGAAGTGTTGAAATTTCATTCACCAGGTCTTGCACCGGTGCAAGACGAAAGCGGCTCATATCACATTGACAATTGCGGTAAGCAGATTTACGCTGACAGGTTCACACGGACTTTTGGTTTCTACTGCAACAGAGCAGCAGTCGTGCAAGACGATAAATGTTTTCACCTCACAGACACAGGCAAGCAAGCATACACAGACACTTTTGCATGGACAGGCAACTATCAAGAAAATTTTTGTGCAGTTCGTAACAGCGACAACAAATATTTTCATATTGACCTTGACGGCAACAGAATTTACAAGGACAGTTTTATTTATTGTGGTGACTTCAAAGACGGATTTGCTTGTGTGAAAACTTCAAATAGTTTTTACAAACACATTGACATGAAAGGAAATTTCATCAACGACAAATCATTTCTTGACTTAGGAATTTTTCACAAGAACTTTGCGACTGCTAAAGACAAAGCAGGTTGGCATCACATTGACAAAAGCGGGAACGAAATTTATCGACAGAGATTTTTAGTTGTTGAACCGTTCTACAATGGCTTTGCATTGGTAACACAGTTTGACAATCAGAAAATGATTATTGACGAAGGCGGAAAGAAAATTCTAACGGCATAGCGACCCACAAAAGAAAATTTATCCTCAACGAATATTGTAAGCAATCCATTACATTCGTCCATCATGCTGTCATACATCGATGGTTTCGTTTCGTTATTTTTTCCACTTTGCTGCGAGGGTTGCGGCAGGCAGCTAGTTACGCACGAAGAAATATTGTGTCTTGGATGTCAAATGACATTGCCCCTTGCTCGTATTCACGAGGATAAGGACAACAAAATTGAACAGCTTTTTTGGGGGCGTGCGGATATTCTTTCAGCCACATCTTTTTTGAAAATGGCGAAGAAAGGAGTCGTGCATCACCTCATACACGAGTTGAAATACAACAACAATCAAGCGGTGGGGGCTAAGCTGGGAAAGCTGCTGGGCCACGAGTTGAAGCGAAGTGAGCGCATGTGCCAATTCGACATCGTAGCACCGGTTCCGTTGCACCCAAAAAAATATGCTATTCGGGGCTACAACCAATGCGACAGTATAGCAGAAGGTTTGAGTGTTGTGTTGCAAGCAGAGTTGTCCAAAGGCAACCTTGTGCGTGTGAAATACAATGTTTCGCAAACCAAGAAAAAAAGATATGATAGATGGGAAAATGTTGAAGACATCTTTGACGTGATAAACCCTGAATTATTTGAAAACAAAACAGTGCTTTTGATAGATGATGTCATCACTACTGGCTCCACCATAGAGGCTTGCGCTAACAAACTGAACAAAATACCAGGTTTGCAATTGTCAGTGGCATCATTGGCCATGCCGGTGTATTAGTAGGCTTCTATATTTGAGGCTTTATTGCTTTCTATGAAATATACATTAGCCGTCATAAGTCTTCTTTTTATTAGCACCGCATCACATTCACAAGACACGCTATTGCTTATGAACGGGCAGGAGCTTTTGTGTCGCATAATGAGCGACACCAACACTGTAATAGTGATGGAGATGACCAAGAAGAACGGAAAAGTAAAAGTGAAAGAGATCCATAAAAGTGACATTTTCAGTGTAACTAAAGAGGGCCAACAGGAAACTGTTTTATACTTCCAAAACGAAATGTTTGGTGATGTATTTACAGAAGAAGAGATGCGATTTTATTTGGCAGGTGAGTCTGATTCGCGTGCGAATTACAAAGCTCGACATGTTTTTATCATCGGAATATTGGCTTGTGGAGGTGTTGCGTATTGGGGGGGCGATGGGTATTTTACAGCGGTGGTGCCGCCACTTCTTTTCACGGGAACGCAATTGATAGGCAAGATTAAAATAAGAGAAAAAACGATCAGCGATCCAGCCTATAAGTACAACGACATTTACTCCATGGGCTATGAACCCACAGCGCGCTCTAAGCGATTGATACGTGCAACGCAAGGTGGCTTTTTGGGATCCGCTTTGGGAGTAGCTATTTGGTTTCTACTTGGCAAAAAGTAAGTATGCGCCTTCTTCCCTTCTTAAATAGCAGTAGCTTGTTTGTGGCTTTGGGCGCGGCTTGCACGTGTGCTCATGCTTATTTAATTTGTGACTACTCCATACCGATAATGGAAGTGGCTTTGGTTTTTTTTCTCACTTGGTGCGCTTATCTTTTTCTAAATCCAACCAATTCAAAGTTTCATAAAATAAGAATAACAATTGCTGTTACGGCTTCGGTTTTGTGTTTACTTTTTGTGGATGCTCGTTACATTTTACTCTGTTGTTTGGCACTACCGCTCGTTTTGTTTTACAACACAAAATGGTTGAGCGAAATATGGAAAGACAAGATTTTCTTTTCATTCAGAAACAACGGATGGTCAAAAATATTTGTGACATCATTGGCTTGGTGCATCATTACAACATGCCCTCTATTCATCGATGGCGAAATAAATTTTTGGTCCAAACATGCCCAAATACTTTACTCTAATTTTTTTTTGATACTGGCCTTGGTAATGGCAGGAGACATACGTGATGTAACAATAGATCCGCCAAAGTTGCAAACCGTGCCATTACTTTTAGGAACAGCCACTACAAGAGACTTGTGTGCTTTTGCCATAATTATTTCTACAATTATCGGAGGCTTTGCTTGTTACCAATATTCGCCTTTGATGTTGTATGCGTTCATTGCAACACAAGTTTTTACACTTGTATTTATTTGGCCTTTTGCATTCAAGCAAAGTTGGCAGTATTACACTTTCATGTTGGATGGTTTGCTGGTGATGCGTTTCGCTGTTGCTTTCGCTTGCGCGTTGCTAATTGACAGACCACCGGTTTGATGTGTCTCTACTGAAATACTACTTGATCATTTTCAGAAAACCAACTTCTTGCTCTGTAAGATGGCGGCATCTTCCACGGGTCAAGTCCTTCTTGGTTAAGCCTGCGAACATGACACGATCCAGCTTTTTGACGGTGTATCCCAGGCTTTCAAAAATTCTGCGCACCACTCTGTTTTTTCCTGAGTGTATTCTGATTCCAACATTGAATGGATCATCGTTGACAAAGCTTATTTCATCCGCTTTTATTTCACCATCTTCAAGTTTTATTCCTTCGCGGATTTCATCCAAATGGCGGCCATTCACTTTTGTTGTCAGTTCGATATGATACAATTTTGAAATGCCATAGCGTGGATGTGTCAACCGTTTGGCTAGTTCTCCATCATTTGTAAAAAGCAGAAGACCAGTTGTATTTCTGTCCAAACGACCTACTGGATAGATGCGTTCTTTGCAAGCGTTTTCCACCAAACTCATCACCGTTCTGCGGTCCTTGTCATCGTCCATGGTGGTGATAAAATCTTTTGGTTTATTCAACAAAACATATTGCAAACGCTCTGGTTTGAGGGAGCGGTCTTCAAACAAGATCACATCCTTGCGTGGGTCCACTTTGTGCCCCAACTCGGTCACCACAATGCCGTTCACTTTTACCAATCCTAGTTCAATCAATCCATCGGCTTCTCTTCTGCTGGCTATGCCGGCATTGGACAAAAACTTATTTAGTCGTGTCATGCCATCTTTTTCACCTTGACCTTCATAGTTCGCTTTGGCTGCAGAAAAAGGTCGTCTGGGTGATTTCTTATCAGAAAATTTTCCATCGCTCTTGGCAAATTTTCCTGTGGATGTTTTTGAAAATTTGCCACCAGTGCTTTTTGAAAATTTGCCGTCTGGTTTAGAAAATTTGCTTGTTGCTGATCCAAATTTTTTGGCTGGGCCATCTTTGCGATCTCCCGTTCCAAATTTCTTTGGTCCAAATGTTTTCTTGTCGCCACGCGATTCGCGTGGCTTCTCGTCAAAACGCTTGCTACCACGTGTTCCAGAAGCTCTTTTCGCTTCCTTTGGCTCCGTCTTTTTGTCGGTGCGTGGTGCTGCGGATTTTTCCTTTGACTCTGGTTTTGATTTCGAATATTTGTTAGCTCCAGACGTGTATTTGTTATCGCCTGAAGAGGATGGGGACTTAAGAATTCTCTTTTTTCCTTTGTCCGATGAGTGGGTTGAACGACCTGCCATGATATGATTGTAATAAAATAAAGTGGGCAAAGGTAGCCTAAGCCAAAGGCCAGAATGCTTCCTCTATGTGTTGAAGACTTGAACGGTCGCCCATTTTAATAATGGAAATAATGTCGAATCGAGGTTCTTTGGTCACATTAAATTGTTGGATATAAGCATCGGCACTTATACATAAGCGTTTGCGTTTTCCCCTGTTTACGGCTTCCCACGGCTCGCCATACACATCGCTATACCGGGTTTTTACTTCCACAAAAACGATGTGTGTTTTGTTTTGCACTATCAAATCAATGTCGAATCGGATGTAGTGCCAACGAAGTTCCAACACCTCATATCCCAATCCGCGCATATAGTCGGCAGCTTCCGCTTCGCCTTTGTCTCCCTTTTCTTTGTTCGATTCTTTTTCGTTTTGCGCCATACAAATACCTTTGATAAAATTTAGTTGCAATGATTTTTCGCTTATCTATTATTCCATTTTTCTTTTGTTCAAATTTATTTTCTTTTGCGCAACAAGAGGAATTGGCTTTGAAATCAAATAGCGATTTCAAGCAGGGACAAATTTTTGTGACATGGGGTTACAATCGTTCTTATTACAATGAAAGCGATATCCGCTTCAATGGTGATGGATTTAATTTCACACTTTATGATGTAAAAGCCGAAGACCTTCCGGAGCCATTCGACCCAAAGGTTTATTTCGGCCCCACCCAATTTACCATCCCCCAATTCAACTTTAGAGCGGGGTATTATTTTAAGAAAAACACTGCCATTTCATTGGGCTGGGACCACATGAAATATCACATCATTTCCACACAACTTTTGGAAATAGATGGCTATATAGATGAACAAAAATATCCGAGCGAGGAGTATGCCGGCACATATCATCATGACTATATTTTATACACCCCTCGGCTAATGAATTATCACCATAGCGATGGTTTCAATTTTGTGCGGGCGGCCATTGAACAGCGTGTTCCAATATGGCAATCGCGCAATAAGAGACATGTGCTTGCTTTGAATGGCGTGGTGTCTTTAGGAGCTATGCTGCCCTGGACGGACTTCACTTTTTTGGGTGTCAATCATCGCAACAAACTGCACTTCGCTGGTTATGGAGCAAGCCTACATGCCGGATTTCGCTACGAGTTTTTCAATCACTTTTTCATTCAAGGACATGCGCAATGCGGTTGGTCCAATTTGACGGACATACTACTCGAGGATAATTTGCCAAGTAGGGCCTCTCAAAAAATTTCATTTCTTGAGCGCAGTTGGGCTTTTGGAGGTTACATACCTATTTTCAAAAAGTAGGGCTACCAAGTTAGTTCGCAATCCTGATTGCTATCGGGAGATTTGATAGGCTAACGAACAAGGCAGTGCGTATTATATTTTTTTTGTAGCAGGACAACCACGAAGTGGTTGAATGTCCCGATTACTATCGGGAAACGGTGGGTGCATCACCCAC
>JAYSWI010000233.1:0-5899 GCA_043718125.1 Flavobacteriales bacterium | reverse complement strand
ACGATGATGGAATTGTGGGAATGCAAGACGTAACGATAGTCATGGGCGACATGGGTTTGATTTGTCCATAACCACTGTCGTTTATACCAGTTGAAATTATGAAATAGGCCAACCATTTTCTCTCCAAAAATTTGCCGCTTCTCTTCACTCAAAAAAGGTATGCCGCTTGCCTTCTCCCACAGGAGAAGGTGGCCCTCTGGCAAAAGCCAGAAGGCCGGATGAGGTGAGAAGATGCCGAAGGCAGATGAGGTAGAGAGAATGCAAGTGAGGTATAAAGCAGATCGGACCAATTCATTATTTCAAAGGGTATTTGCACCAGTCTTGCGCCACACATAAGTGCCCTCTAAATAAAATGCGAAAAGGAAAATTTGTTTGTCCCGCTCAAAATACAACGCATGGAGCTGACTTGATTTATGTCATCGATTAAAGTTGATACAACGAAATAATTTTACCCAAAAATATTATTGCAATTAAACCCAAGAAACCAGAATTTTATTTTGTAATACGAAAGTGATCAAAAACTCGGTTTGACAAGAAAATCAATTCAACAATTTGTAAAAGATAATGCACAATAAATTCAAGTATGTATTTTTTCTCACCCTCTGCATCATTATCGCAATGGTGGCTTGCAGGCACCATCCTGATTTTTCAATGGTTAACAAACCAGTGGAAACTATAGTTCCAACACCTTGGCAGAATCCGGATTCGTGCCATCCCGATAGCGTTTATTTCACCAATACCATTGCCCCAATTCTAAATGCTTATTGCGGATCAGAAGATTGTCATGATGCAGTTGACCCGCAAAAGGACATTGACGTTACCAGTTATGGTTCCATTATGAATTCAGATGAGGGCGAATTTGTGGCGGCAGGCAACTTAGGTGACAGCAAACTTTATGAGGCGATAATGCTTGCCGACATCAATGATGAAGACCACATGCCACCAGCGGAAAGCACGCAGCTGAACAGTGAGCAAATTGCCTTGTTAACGCAGTGGATATTGCAAGGCGCAATAAACAATTCCTGCATAGCTGATTGCGACACAAGCCTTGCTAGCACATACAATGCAGTGGTGATGCCTATTATTCAAAATAATTGTATTGGATGTCATGGAACTACCAATCCTTCTGGCAACATTTCATTTACAAGCCATGCCCAAGTTGCTGCTGCCGCTGCTGATGGTAGTTTGATGGGCTGCCTAACGGGATCCTACCCTTATCCCATCATGCCTGAAAATACTTACGGATTACCTCAATGTATGATTGATCAAATTCAAGAATGGATAGTTGCCGGAATGCCAAATAATTGATATTTGCACGGAATGAAAATGATAAAATTTTACTGTGCTACCATTTTTTTGATTGCAGTAGTTGGGCTTTTTCAGTCGTGCTATTACGACAATGAACTCTACGTGTATGGCCGCGAATGTGACAACAGTATTCTTACTTATTCAGCAAGAATAAAATCAATAGCAGATAACAATTGTGCAATATCAGGTTGTCATATAGGCCCTTCGCCCAGCGACAATATTTCGTTCGAAGGATTTGATAACTGTAAAGCATCAACAGAAAACACGGCTACTTTGTGTGCTATAAATAGAGAATCTGGGTGCAATCCGATGCCAAAAAATCTTGCTCAATTGTCGCAATGTGACATAGATGCTTGGCAAGCCTGGGTCGCAGCCGGTTATCCAAACTAACATATAAATATTTTTCTCATGTTAAGAAAGGTTATTGGAATACTCATCGCTTTGGCCATTGTTGGCTCAGGTGTGGTTTATTATATGATGCACAAACCACACAAAACAGCAGATGGAGAAAAGCCCGTTGCAACGCTTTCTGCTGATGACCTTATTGACCAATACTCTGGTGACATGGAGGGTTGCAATTTGAAGTATTTGGAAAAGGTAATTCAAGTGGAAGGAATAGTTGCATCGGTGAGTACATCGGAAACCAATGAGAAAAAAATTGCACTGCAAACAATTGCTACTGATGAACTAGGTATTCCCTCAAATATCACTTTTGTGATGAGCTTGGATCAAAAAACAGATGAAATAAAAGAAGGCACTAATGTTGTTTTGAAAGGAATATGCACCGGATACAATACGGATGTTGAATTCAAACAAGCCGTGCTGGTGAAAAAATAAACAAACAACAAATTCAAACAAAAAACAACATGAAAAAATTGATGATGACAATGGCTGTTGCGACCACAATTGTAAGCAGTATAAATGCGCAGAAATATTTTACCAAAGCTGGAAAAATTCATTTCTATTCTACCACTAAAGTAGAAAATATAGAAGCCACAAGCAACACTGCAACCTGTGTTTTGGACGCAGCAACAGGTGATATACAATGGTCAGTTCTTGTAAAAGGATTTCACATGGAGCAAGCCTTAATGGAAGAACATTTCAACGAGAATTATATGGAAAGCAGCAAGTTTCCAAAAGCAGATTTCAAAGGGAAAATTGAAAACATGAGTGCAGTAAATCTCAAAACAGATGGCACATACACCGTAAAAGTAAAAGGCGATTTAACTATGCACGGTGTTACCAAGAACATTTCAACCGATGCTACCATTATTGTAAAAGGTGGAGTGATAACATGTGATTCCAAATTTTATATCAACCCGGAAGATTACAAAATCACCATTCCAGGAGCGGTGAAGGACAAGATTTCAAACAATGTTGAAATAACAGTATCTGGCATTTTGGCCGAACTCAAAAAATAGGATTTCGATAAACACCACCTCATAGTGAGACATACCATTTTAAACACTTTAAAAGCAGGGCTGATTTTTCAAGCCCTGTTTTTATTTTCTAACCTTCAAGCCCAACAAGACACCACCGATTTGATGTCTTTGTTAGGGGTGGAAGAGCCAACAATCAACTATACTTATGCGACTTTCAAAGGCACACGTGTTATCAATATGCACAGCACAGAAAATGCAGCAGAGGGCGCTTTGGATTTTAGAATAAGCCATCGTTTTGGGGCTTTTAATTCTGGTGTCAATAATTTATTTGGCCTTGATGAAGCTCTTATTCGCCTAGGATTTGAGTATGGCATAAACGACCGTCTAATGGCCGGATTTGGAAGAAGCAGTGTCAATAAAGAGTTGGATTTTTTTGGCAAGTACAAATTGCTTCGCCAAAGTACAGGAAAGCGAAATATGCCCTTGAGTGTTTCGTGGTTTTCGAGTATGGTTATTCGCACCTCTCCATTTTCTAATGCTGATAGAAAAAATTATTTTTCCTCACGACTTTACTACTGTCATCAACTTTTGATAGCAAGAAAATTTAGTGAAAGTCTGTCGCTTCAATTGGCGCCAACTGTAGTTCATCGCAACCTTGTGCCCGATAGTACCATTGCCAATGATGTATTGGCCCTTGGTGCAGGCGGCAGAATGAAGATGACAAGACGATCTTCTCTGAACCTTGAATATGTTTATGTATTGCCCAACCAAATGGAAATAAAATATTCCAATTCCTTCTCCATTGGAATTGATGTTGAGACCGGAGGACACGTTTTTCAAATGCACATCACCAATAGCCGACCCATGAATGAAAAGGGTTTTATCACCGAGACAGAAGGCCGTTGGGACAAAGGTGATATTCAATTTGGTTGGAATATTTCGCGAATTTTTACGATAAAAGAACGTAAACAACCAAGGGCGTAATACCAATGGTAATTATGAAATTGGTCAGCCATTTCTCTCCAAAAACTTGCCGCTTCTTTTCTCCTAAAAAAGGTGTTCCGTTTTCCTTCTCTTTGAAACCTGTAGCTTCTCTTTCAGCAGAAGATGCCCAAGACCAATGAGGAACAGTGAATATCATTGAGATACGAAACAAACCGAACTGTTGCACAATAGCCAATGGTATGCTACGGTTTCTGGGATTATGTCAGAGCCTACTGGAAATTCAAAGTAGTTGAATTTACTGCAAAGAGCCGTTCGTTTTTTTTTGCACCACTTCATCCTTTAGCAAAGCTGCATTCTTATTGGCAAGCTGACCGCAGGCCGCATCAATGTCTTTGCCGCGCGATTTGCGGACATTCACTATCAAATTTCTGCTTTCAAGAAAATGCGCGAAGGCATCCACACGTTCTGGTGATGCCTGCTGATACTCCCCATCATCAATCGGATTGTATTCTATGATGTTGATTTTTACAGGCAGGTTTTTGCAATAGTTGGCTAGTTCGTGCGCGTCTTTCAGTGAGTCATTGAAATCTTTGAAGATGATGTATTCGAACGTTACACGTGTTCCTGTTTTGTCATAAAAATATTTTAGCGCATCGGCAATCGACTCCAAATTATTGCTCTCATTGATGTCCATAATTTTGTTTCGCTTCTCATCATTGGCGGCATGTAGCGATAATGCGAGATTAAATTTTGCGCCATCATCGCCTAGCTTTTTTATCATCTTGGCCACACCGGCAGTACTCACTGTGATGCGTTGTGGCGACATTCCCAAACCCAATGGCGATGTAATTTTTTCAACTGAAGTCATCATGTTTTTGTAGTTGAGCAGTGGCTCGCCCATTCCCATATAAACGATGTTGCTCAGTGGAATTTTATAGCGTGTTTCTGCTTCTTTTTTCAAATAAACTACCTGATCGTATATCTCACCTGCTGTCAGATTTCGCAACATTTTGAGACGACCGGTACCACAAAATTTACATGCAAGACTGCAACCCACTTGGGATGAAATGCAGGCTGTCATGCGTGAATTGGTTGGAATCAAAACGCCCTCAACAATTTTTCCTGGCTCCACTTCAAATGCGCATTTGATGGTACGGTCGCTGCTTATTTGTTGGTCTGCAAGTTTTATTTTGTTCAATGTAAAATGCTCTGAAAGCATTTGGCGAGTGGCAACAGAAAGGTTGGACATTGCATCAAAACTGCCTGCGGATTTTTGCCAAAGCCATTCCATCACCTGCTGTGCGCGAAATTTTTTCACACCTTTTTCTTCAAAAAAAGTGAGTAGCTCTTCGTTGGTGAGGTTGCGTATGTCTTTCAGTTTTTCCATGCAATAAACCAGCAGGGTTTTTATACTGAATGCAGCCCTTGTTCAAGGTCTTCTATCAAATCTTCTACGTCTTCCACCCCGACACTTAATCTGAGCAGTGAATCAACAACACCTGTTTTTTCGCGGTCTGCTTTGGGTATGGCTGCGTGTGTCATAGAGGCAGGATGACCAACAAGCGATTCCACCCCGCCCAATGATTCAGCAAGGGCAAATACTTTGAAGGACTGAGCAAGTTTGGAAGCGTCATCAAACGAATCGCTTTTCAGCGTAAATGAAATCATGCCACCAAAATCACGCATTTGTTTTTTTGCCACATCATGATTGGGGTGGTCTGCAAAGCCCGGCCAATACACTTTTCCAACTTTGTGATGGTTGCGTAAATATTCTGCAACGGCTCTGCCATTTTCGCAATGCGCCTTCATGCGCAGGTGCAAAGTTTTTAAACCGCGCAAAACCAAAAAGGAATCTTGAGGCCCCGGCACTGGTCCGCACGAGTTGGTGATAAAGGCGAGTTCATCATAGTAGGTTTTGTTGTTGGTCATCAATGCACCCATCACCACATCGCTGTGCCCACCAAGGTATTTGGTGGCGCTGTGCATCACAATGTCGGCACCTAAGCTCAATGGGTTTTGCAAGTATGGCGAAGCAAATGTGTTGTCCACAACGGAGATGATGTTGTGCTTTTTTGCCATTGAAGTAAGTGCTTCGATGTCTATTATTTTCATCATTGGATTGGTGGGAGTTTCGATCCAAATCATTCGAGTTTTTTCGTTGATTGCGTTTTCAATTCCTGCTATATCGTGCATATCCAAGAAATGAAATTTGATTCCATACTTCGCAAATACTTTGATGAACATGCGGTAGGTGCCACCATACA